>CAZCKR010000008.1:0-27603 GCA_964499305.1 uncultured Candidatus Bathyarchaeia archaeon
TGTTCTTAGAATCTTTAGCGGGTCTGGAGGGATTCGAACCCTCGGCCAATGGCTTGAGAGGTTATGGCATAAAACTCGCTAGCTGAGGCTTGTCACTAATTCAATCCATTTCAAAATAATCATGGAAAAAATTACATTAATTAAAATATAAAAATATGGATCCGTCGCCCTCGCTGTCTACTCTGTTGAGATGAGGTTGTTACCTGCCTCGAAGCCTATAGCTAGAATGTTCTAGATTAGCAGTATGGTATCCCTCAATAAACGTGAACTACTACTTTTTTCCCCGAGAGATCGATGATGCTGTAGAAAAACAATCTTGGCAATGAGTCTAAAGGCCCCATGTTTTACATGGTTGCTATATCATTTTACTGAATTAAGATTTTATTATACCCCCTATCCAATCAAGTTTTATCTAGAATTGCTTCTAGAAGATTATAGTGGTGTCTTGAATATCTCTAGATGACCTTGAGAAAATATCAATACAAGAATATACAGCATCAGAAGAACCTCTTCCTGTTTATCGAATTATAATTCAACCAGAAGTTACTCCGATCGATATTAACCTTCAATTTATAATGGAGGAAGGGTGGAGCCAGATCGACAGAGTACGGTTCCACACAGAATTTGAGTTACCTATAGATAGCGAACATCCACTTGCAGACATGATCGCGAACGTGAAACCACACATATTCATCCGTCATTACGATATCGAGGAGGATTTCTTCATCGCAATATCAATATTTTTTAATGGAGGACTCAATGTTCTTTCCAACGATAAGGAGTCTGCTAAAAAATATGTCAGTGGACTTTTTCTAAACTTTCCTCCCTCATTTTACGAAGAAGATCAGTTTAGCGTCAGTGAAGAAGAATGGATAGTAGATGGTACCTTATGTGCTATGTTTATTGGAATGCTAATGGGAGCTGCCGGGTGGGACCCTCTTCTCCAAATTCCTCCCGCTATCCAACAATCTTTAGATGAAGCAGGAACAGCCCTTTCAATATCTAACTATCGTTCTTGCGTTGTAATGTGTAGGCGTACGATTGAAGCTCTATTAATATTCTCATTTCCACGACTACTTGGAACTGAGGCAATAGATGCACGGGGTAGAACATTATCATTATATGCAATGATTGATCGGTTCAAAAGGCAGGAACCTTCAACAATTCCTATACATCTACTTCATCTATTAGATTCCATACGATTAATCGGTAATGTTCCAGGTGCTCACGCTGAAGAGATAGAAGGATATCATTTTACAAAAGCAGACGCTGAATATGCCTTAGCAACTGTTCATTATTTCCTTGAACAATACTTTTCAAAGATCGACGACGAAGTCACGAAGTATTATACATTAACCATCGATCTCAGTGAAATTTGAGTGAAGAAATTAAAAATAGAATAACCATGAGGAATCCAACGTCAATGAGAAAGTACACCTAAACGATCATCAAAGCTCTACTACCTCCACAGGTAATTTGCCCTCATTCTCTAGCAGCTCCTCCAACCTGTAAAGGTCCTCGTTCTCAGCCCTCGCCCTCGCAGCCTACGCCGCTGATCACATACAGCCAATGAGCGGTCCTATCGCAAGAACAATTTAGCGAGCGCATCACCGCTTAAGACTTGCCATATAATGAAAATAATGCATGGCGTGGCGTACCACTGCATAAGGTTACGCGTATGCGCGTGTAGCAGTCCTCGATTTTTCTTTCGACATTCAGAGAAAATCTACCACTTTTGGGGACCGAAAAACCCGGAGAAAGCCTGGGGGAGTTCACCGATTATCGGAGCAGTCCTGGGCGTGCATTTATCACTATTCGATTGTCATAGCTAGGAAGACATCTTTTCGAGTTAGTTTAGTGTCTCCATAAAGAGCCTTCCTCATTGAGTAAATAAGCTCGGTAGCAGCCATCTCCTCTGCTGTATAAATTTCATATTTATATCCAGATTCTAATAGAAAATCGTTAAATTTATGTATAATTTCATCTGAGGCATACAACCATAAATGCCTGTAAGCCTCAAGAAACCTCCTTTGATGTTCTTTTGTTTTGGCACCTCTAGCTTCTGTAGAATAGGAATCGAGAAGCGAAAGCATATTAAAGAATCTCTCCTCTTTCTGTAGCCATAACCTCATATCTTTTTCCCTCTTACTCCTCACTCTCTCTTGAACTATTGGTCCAATAAATAGAGTAAATAAAGCAATGATTAAGGAAGAAAGGACAGTGGTTAAAGCTATTAATTCGGATGTGATTTCAAATCCCATAATTTATCCCTCGTTCGCGCGCGTGCTGTGTAGCTTGAAGGGTTTGTCGGGGTCGTATTCCCAGACGGTGCCCTGGGGTGGGGCTCCAAGATCCAGATCTTTCTGGCTTCTGTTAGCTCAACTTCCATCAGGTCATAGCATCTTCCGAGTACGCTATTTATTCCGTATCTGTTTTAAGAAATTCTGGTAATCTATTACCATATATATCTTCTAACACCTTTGGTTCTATTATGATATTTCTTAATCTTTCAATATATTTTAAAATAATTACATCTTTTAATCTTCTATGTGTTAAATAATTTTCCTTTATAAATTCTCGAATCTCACGTGTAAGAGACTCTGATGAGATTAAAATAGCATATTCTGCATTCAATACGTCTCCATAAAGCTTTGTTTGATAAACGTCTTTTATTCTTAGTTTTCTTGCTTTCACTTCAACTATAAAACGCTCAGTTGAGTATTCTGTTCTATTATAATAACCTGTCAAATCTGGTTTCATAGTTTCTACTCTTATTACATGTAATGTAGATTTCAATAAGGCTTCTCTAAGTTTAGGTGAGAATCTTCCTTCTGAAGTATTTTCTATATGAACGTTGCTGAATACTGTCTCAAATTTTTCGAGTAATGCCAATCTAATAGGCTCATATAAAGCCGCTTCCACTAATTTCCATTTTTTCGCTGATCGCTTTTGTGTCATTTAGATTTCTCCTTTGCACGCGCTATTAGATTCTTTTTCTCCGCCACCATACCCTTGTATCCTCCACATTCGAAGTTGCTGTAGCTGCATATGTCAACGGAATTTGTCAATATACCACATGAAGCAATCTATAATAATTAAATCCGTATCAAGTTGTCTCTTGAGCCTATTTAATTCCGAATTTATCCTAAAGTAGAACTCTCCTTTATTGTAAGTCCTTCTTGGAAGGCGACCAATCTTTTCTAACCCCCCCTCTGTTCGGTTATTCCACAGACCGTATTTGTCCTCTTTATCACATACAAGAAGTATGGCCGTCGCAATATTTTTACCAATTCCTCTAACGTAGTAGTCACCTCCTCTCAAGACGGAATTTATTCTAACCCTAATGTCGATATCCTCGTCTTGAAGATATGCGATGGCCTTCTTCAGGTCTCTAATTTTGCTTGCAGCCTCTAGTCCACGTCTATAAAGAGTTGTCCAAGATCTATTATTCTCATAATAGAGAAACGACTCAAATTCTTCTCTGGTTAAATCTTTTAGATGGGGTTGACTGAACAAGATAGCATATTTTTCTTTAGCATTTTTTCTAATCTGGTGCCAGCTTTCTATATTTTCCTCGGTAATTCCTTCTCCAGCAATGAAATGTTTTATGGCTTTGAAATCTTGGAATGCCTTTTCTAAGTCCACAGTGAGCGCACTCCTTAGTATGGGGCTTATCCCCATTTAATATTTTATTTTTCCTATAGAGTAAAGCCTTTATTGCTTATTTTCCGGGAGCGCATCACCGCTTAAAACTTACCAAAAAAAATTAAGCTTATGAATCTAAAGACAACGCGCCCGCCGTAAAAAACCACCACACAACAAAACAGCAGAACAGCTCCCCCCACAGCACACACAGCCCCACTCAAGCAAAACAGTACCAAACAAGTATCAAACAAAACCCAAAAACAACCAAAAAACACCCCACCACCCACAGAACCAAGAACACAGGGGGGGTCAAGAGAACTGGCGGGTCTGGAGGGATTCGAACCCTCGGCCAATGGCTTAAGAGGCCACCGCTCTGACCTTGCTGAGCTACAGACCCTCAGCCTACGAACAATGCACGAGCCAAATTAAAAATCTTTCACAAAGATAGAGCATATATAGGAACGCATCCATATCTGAGTGGTAAAAATGGTAAAGATAGAAGGACACGACTTCCCGGACGACCTCTACTACCACAGGGACCACATGTGGGCCCGGCTGGAGGACGGAAAGGTTCGTGTAGGCTACAACGAGTGGGCCTCAGAGGCCGCCGGCAAGCTAGTCAGCATCAAGACCCGCCCGGCGGGCAAGACGGTGAAGGCAGGCAAGACCCTGGGCAGCATAGAGAGCGGCAAGTGGGTGGGAAGCCTGAAGATGCCCCTCACAGGCAAAATCGCTGAGATCAACCCGGGGCTATCCGACAAGCCTAGCCTCATCAACGATGCCCCGTACGGCGACGGCTGGGTAGCCGTGCTCGAGCCGGAGAACCTCGACACCGAGCTCAAGGAGCTCATACCAGGCAGCGATAAGGCCGCCCTAGAGGCCTGGCTCAAGGAAGAGATAGAGAAAGCCGGAGTATAGCCGCTTGGAGAAGTGGCGGCTACTAGACCTGGGGAAAGCCGGGCCCTACACCGCGCAGACGTTCTACGAGGCCGTCGCCGAGGCTGTGCACAGGGGGTTGAGCCCCAACACCCTCATACTGGTGCAGCCGGCGTCGCCCTACGCGTGCATAGGCTACCACCAGGACCTCGAGAAGGAGATCGACCTAGAGTTCACCGAGGCTGAGGGGCTGCCCGTGATCCGCCGCAGCCAGGGAGGCGGAGCCACGTACCTCGACAGCGACCAGGTCTTCTACCAGCTCATAAGCAGGGACAGCGAGGCTGTGCCCCGCAGCGTGGACCGTTTCTTCGAGAAAGCCCTCAGCGTCACGGTGGAAGGTTACCGGCGGCTGGGGGTGCCCGCCGAGTATAAGCCCCTCAACGACGTCGTGGTCGGGGGCCGGAAGATAAGCGGCAACGGCGCCGGGATGCACGAGTCTGCCAGCATCCTCGTCGGCAACTTCATCATGGACCTGAACTACCCGCTCATGGCGAGGGTGCTCCGGGTGCCCGACGAGAAGTTCAGGGACAAGATGGCCAAGAGCATGGAGCAGTGGGTGACCACCCTCAAGAGGGAGCTGGGCGAGAGCCCGCCGCCGGAGCACATCAAAGAGATCTACGCCGAGGCCTTCCAGGAGAGGATGGGGGTGAGGCTCGTCCCAGGGGAGCCCACCGAGGAGGAGCGGCGGATCTACACCGAGGAGACCAAGCCGAGGCACACCAGCCGGGAGTGGCTCCACATGGAGGCGCCCCGCGGCAAGCCCGGGAGGGCCGTGAAGATAGCCCACGAGGTGAAGGTCGTGGAGGCGGACCACAAGGCCGGGAAACTCATAAGGCTCAGGGCCGAGGTCAAGGAAACCGAGATACTGGACCTGCGCGTCACAGGGGACCTGTTCGTGATCCCCAAGGAGGCGGTGAGGGACCTCGAGGCGGAGCTAGCCGGTGCTCACCTGGAGGAGGGTGAGCTCCTCGAGAAGATAACGAGGTTCTACATGGAGAAGAGCCCTGAGAGCCCCGGGGTGACGCCGAGGGACTACGTCGACGCGTTGATGAAGCTAAAAGCGCTTCTCTAAAAATTTCCTTAAACGATCGTAATAACTTGTTTATTGCAGGATATTAGGAGATATTAGGTAAGTTACTTCATTACGCGGATCTTGCTTGGCTCGACGCCCGCCTCGAGAAGCTCCTTGAGGGTCATGGCCTCGCCCTTTGCCAGGCTTATCTTCTCCAAGGCTCCTTCGCTGAACTGGAAAGCCGCCACCTTCAGGGGCTTGCTGAGGCTGCCCGCCGCCAGCACCTTTCCTGGCACCGCCACGACCTCCCCCTCCTCCGCGTGTCTGTCGATGCGGCTCAGATTCACGGCGACACGTCTCCGCTTGGGCTTGTCAAGCTCCTCCGCGAGCGCCCTCCAGATGGCTTTACCCGTCTCATCCGATGCATCCATTAGAGCCTGTATGGTGTCTTTGAGTGTCTGGTTCTTCATTACGCTACGTCCTCTCCTTTGAATTCCTCTTCTCCTTCCTCGTCTTCGTAGTCGCCTGAGCCCACGCTGTAGAGCTTGCCCTCGTCGATCTCAGGCAACTCGAAGTCACTTATCTCGTCGTGAAGCTCGTCTGCCTCGATCTTGCCGCCTAGGGCGCTTAGCTTCTGCTTCAGCATCTTCACGGCCTCCTTCACTATGCGCTCCGGCGGAAGCCCGCCGTTGGACTCGACGGTGAAAAGGAACTCGTCCTGCTTGAGGCCGCCCATTATCTCCTCGTGGCTCACGAGCTTCCTACAGTGGCTGCATCTCTCGAAGCCCTGGATGTCGATGACCTTTAGCATGCCTCCCTCTGGGACAGCGACGCCGTCCCCGCACTCGTCTAGGCACTTTTTCGTGGCTGCCCCGTCACCTACTTCGACGAGAGCCACGTTCTGGTAGACGCACATCGAGACCGGGCTCCACTTGGCGTGCACCTTGCCCTGACCCAGCTGAGCGTACGCCTCAAACTTTATGGCCTGCCCGGGCGCCAGCTTCGCGAGGGGAATGCGTTTGCTAACGGGGGCAATAGAAGAATCCTCCGGGACCAAGTCGCCGCTGTAAACCGTCACGGTGTCGTCCTTAGCCTCTACGTCCATGGTCAGCACGGCCCTGCACTTGGGGCACCCCAGCTCCGCTTCGCAGTCGCACTCCTCGGGGAGCACGTAGCTTTCGAGGTTGGTCTTCAGGGGCACGAACCCGATGCGGTGGGCCAGCACCTCGTCTGGCACGAGGCTCGAGTTGTCGAAGTAAAAGATGTCGTCGACGGTCATTATAGGGACCTCGGCGACCATAGTGCGTCGCAGGGAGTTCGCGAAGGCGACGCCCACACCTTTCACTAGGAACCTTATGGTGTCCTCGTTCAGGCTGACTATCTTTGTCTTCAAGGCTCCACGGGGCTCCTATGGCCTTCTGCCTCTCCTTCCACCCGGCTTCCTTGTGCCGTCGTGGGGGGTGGGAGTGGTCTCCTCGATCCTTCCGATCCTGAAGCCGCTTCTGGCGAGTATCCTGATGGCCGACTGCGCCCCGGGTCCAGGGGTCTTGCTCAGTATGCCGCCCGGCGCCCTCACCTTGATGTGGATGGCGTTGACGCCCTTGTCCCTGGCGATGCCGGCGATATGCTGAGCCGCCTTCATGGCCGCGTAGGGGCTGGGCTTGAGCCGGTCCGCCTTGACGAACATGCCTCCGCTGGCGATGCCGAGGGTCTCGGCGCCGGTCAGGTCGGTCATGTGGATGATCGTGTTGTTGAAGCTGCTGAATATGCGGATTATGGCCCATCTCTCACCTTCACTCATCTGGCTGTTCCCTCCCCCGCTAAAGCTTCCTCGACCTCCAGCGCCCTCCTGAGCGGGTGCTCAGAGTTGTGGTAGGGGCTTGATAACGCGTAGTCAAGGGTCTCCTCGTCGTCGATCTTAACCTGGTAGCTGGGAGAGGTCACTTTCCGGCCGTTGATGGCTATGTGGCCGTGAGCGATGAGCTGCCGCGACTGGAACAGGCTAGAAACCATGCCTCTCCTGAATAAATATGTCTGGAGTCTCCTTTCCAAAAGGTCTTCGACGCTCAGGGTTAGAACGTCCTCTAGACGACCGTTCTCCATGACCAGGCCACGCCTGTAGAGCTTGTAGATGAGCACCTTCTCACTTCTATCACGCTCAGTGGCTCCCAAGCTCAGGAGGTCCCTGGCTCTGCCTCGCATGTGGGATAACTCCGTGTGGGCCTTCCATAGCTCGCGCTTGTTCCTGAGGCCGTATACGCCTATGGTGCGTAGCTCCTCTTTCAAGGCGGCGGCGACGTAAGGCCGTTTAGGGGTGTTGTAGGTCTTGTGCTTCTTCTTCGGGTCACCCATTATATCACCTATCTCTGTTGCTGCTGCTGCCTTATCCTGCTGCGGCTAACGCCTACGCTCCGGCCCTTCCTGGCAGTGGTCTTGGTTCTCTGACCCCTCACCTTCAATCCCTGGGCGTGGCGTTCGCCTTTCCAGCTTCTCGTCTCCCTCATCAGGTCTATGTCGTCTTTGACCCTGAGGTCTAGGTCGGATGCCAAGAGGTGCAGGTCGTTCCCCGTCATGGGGTCTTTGCGCCTGTTAAGCATCCATTTCGGTAGCCCGACGGTTCCCGGGTCGCTGATGGATTCTTCGAGCCTTCTAACATCCCCGTCGCTTAGGCTGCCGAGTCTCTCGGTCGCGTCAAGTCCCAACTGCTTCACGATTGCTCGAGCGAGTCGTATGCCCACGCCTTTTACCTCGGTGAGGGCATAGGGCACCATTTTTGTTCCATCTATGTTGGTGCCGTGGAGCCTGACTATGTAGTTGAATTCTCTGGACACTCTGAGATCTCCCTGTCAGTGTAACAGGGCTATGGCGACACATCTTATTAAAAGATTATGTTAAACCTGGGCGCGACGTTCCCCCTTGTTTTTAACGAAATAGGGGTCAGTTTAGGTCGATGCCGCCGATGGTGGTGTCGGCTGATATGCTTATCTGTATCTCCTTCGCGTCGTAGCCCACCGTTTCCCCGTTCTTTGTCCTGGCCTTGTCCACGTCGTAGCTCATGTTGGGTAGGTTGACGTCTATGGACCCGACGCTGGTGTCCAGGTCTATGCTGTACCCGACGTCGGGGCCCGTGGGTAGGCTGAGGTCTATCGAGCCGTTCGTGGTGCTGAACTGGTGTTCGCCCGACACGGCCCCCAGGGTCATCTCTATCCCCCCGTTGGTGGTGCTGAAGCTCGTCGACGACGCGGTAAAGGTTCCCGTTATTGCCCCGTTGGTGGTTTCACCCTGGATAACGGAGGACTCCACGTCTGTGAGCGACACCCTGCCGTTGGTTGTGTCGATCATCAGTTCTTGGGGTGACAGCCCCTGAACACTGATCTCGCCGTTCGTGGTTTGGAGGCTGATCTCGTCTGCCACGCCCTCGGGGACGTATACGTCGACTATCACGGCGTACTTGCTCCACTCCGACGACGTGATGGGGAAGTTGAGTGAGACCCTCTGCGTCGTTCCCGACACGGAGTCCTCTAGGCTGTGCGTGAACCTGTCCAGGTTCGCCTCCGCTTCAGCCGTGTTGCTGCCTCTGGCCTTTACCTCGATGTCAAACTTGATGTGGTCGCCGGACCACGAGGACACGTCGATTCCGCCGTTCACGCTTTCAACGTCCAGCGCTATGCTCGCCGCCGTCACCGGGGTGTCCAGCGTGTATGTTCTCGTCGCCCTGTAGGTCCCCAGATCTACGTCGGTGAACTCGGTTATTATACCGAAGCCTTGGGTGATGAATAGGGCTAGGAAGAGTCCGCCTACGAGCCCGCCGAAGAGCCCCTGAATGGGAGAGCGGCGGCGGCCTCTTGACAGTAAGGCGTTTATTATGATGCCGGCGCCCGCCAGTATGAGCAGGTAGCCGATCATGTCCACGTCGGCCGTTATGTATCTAAAGACGTACCATCCAACGCCCAGGCCTAGGAGGAAGCCCCCGAAGCCCATTCCTTGGTCGCTCATGTGGCTCACTTATGGTTCTTGTGGGAGCGTACAATATATTCCTATCTTGATGATGAGGGGCCCAGAGAATCTTCGTGAAGGGGGGTTCAGGAGATAATGTGTCTCTGGCCCTCAATGTTTGTTCAAATCTATGAATATTTTGTTTTACTGTAACCTGAAAGAGATGGAGGGTGGTTACTCGTTTATCACTGGGTCTCCGTAGGTGAGAAGCGTAATTGTGCTCTTCACGTGATCGAGGCGCCGGACGTTGTTGAACACGATCTCTTTGACCCTGTCCATTGAGTCGGCCTCCATCTCGATGATGAGATCATAGATACCGTATAGACTGTGTATGGTGGTGATCTCCTTTACGCCTTGGAGAGCGTCGATGATGGATGCTTCCTGCCCAAGCTCAGCGTTCAGAAGAACATAGGCCTTCATCTTAACCAAGAAACCAGTGCTAGCACATAGTATATCTATGTTTTGAAAATGGTTAGCTAGAACTCGCCTTTGACCGTGTAGAAGAATAGACCCGAGAGCACGGCAAGCAACACGAACACCAGGAACGCGAACCTGTAGCTTCCAGTGACGTCGAACACATAGCCTGCGAACACTGGGCCCACCACGTTGCCGATCATTTTGAAGGGAGCCATGGCGCCCGATATGGTTGCGAATCGTTCACGGCCGAATAGCTCGCCCCTGAAGGCCATTAGCAGGGGGATTGCGCCGCCGTAGGCCAGCCCGTAGATTACTAGAAACGCGTATACGTGAACTATGTTAGACGCGTAAGCGAACACTAGGACGCCGAGAGCCTGGGTCAACATGACTGCGGTCAACAGCAGGCGTTTGCTGAAGAAGTCGCCGAGCATGCCGAAGACGACGCGGCCGGGGATGCTGAGGAGTATCATGAGGCCAAGTATGGCGGCGGCGGTCTCCTCGTCGATGCCGATGGACATCAAGTGAGGTATCTGGTGGAGGACCAGGGAGCCGAGGAGGAAGCTACGGAAGGCCTCTGCGAGGAGAAGCCTGAGGAAGACGGGGGACTTCAGGACGTCCTTGACGGACGCGTCTCTCTCCGGCCTCGTGTGTTCAGCGGCTCCGGCTTGTAAGGGGCCGGGGTTATGAGTGTCGCCGTCTGGCAGCAGCCCCATGTCCTCGGGCTTGTTGCGGAATATGAATACGAAGGGTAAGCCGACGACCCAGAAGGCGAGGCCGCAGTAGGTTGCGGTCATCCTCCAGCCGTTGACCGTTATGGACTTTGCTAGCAGCGGCACGATGAGGGCGCCTCCGATCCCCGCCGCTATCGCGTAGACGCCCATCGCCCTGCTGCGCTTCTTGTTGAACCAGTGAGTGATCATGCTCGTCATGGCGTGGCTGAACCCCGTGTTGTAGCCGATGCTCAGAAGCCCACCGTAGACGAGGTAGAGCATCAGGATGCTGTCGACGTAGACCATGGCAATGAAGCCGAGGCCCGTCATGAAGATGCCGAGGGCTAGAAGCCTGCGGGCCCCGTACCTGTCCACGAGGTAGCCCACCACGGGTCCCTCTACGCCTCCCTCAAGCCGGGAGAGGCTGACGGCCCCCGAGGTTATCGCGCTGCTCCAGCCGAACTCCCTCTGTATCGGGGTGTAGAACACGCTGAATCCGTAGAAGTACATGCCCGAGGCTAGGCCGTGCAGCAGGAAGGTGCCCAGAAGTATCCAGTAGCCGTAGAAGATGTCGTTGAGCCTTTTCCTCAGTCCCAAAGTGTCGCCTCAGTTTATTCCCTTACTCGTGTTCACCCACTATATAGGGTTAACCGGGTCAACCAGCCAGTGTCCTGAGCCAGTTTCCCAGTGACTCTATCTCATTCAGGGAAAGCCGTGTTACTCTTCTACCAAGGGCTTCGACTGGGACGCCTGACTCGGCGAGAAACGAGGCGGCCTGCCTCTTGGTGTCACATATCCCTGCCCGTATCAGGGCCTCCCTCAACGCGTTCTTGGCGAGTTTGTCGCCCTGCCTGAAGAGTTGCTTGAGCGCCTCATCCGCGGCCGTGGATGACTCTCTGGGGACCAGGGATACGATGCAGGTCTCGGTCCTCGGCTCAGGGATGTACGCGGACGGCGGCACCTCCATGTGGATCTCTTGGTCATAGAATAGTTGAGCCTGTAATGACAGCTTCGAGTATTCTGGTTCGCCTGCGAGGGCTTCAAGTATCTTGGCGAAGCCGCTGGGCACTATGAAGGCAGCCGACTTCATCTCCATCCTCAACGTCCTCTGTAGGAAGGCTTCACATATCATGTAGGGCAGGTTGGAGACCAGCCTGTCGGAGCGGGGCAGCTTCTCGTGGAGGGCGTCCCCGAGGACGACGTCGAGGTAGGGGTAGTGTTTGAAGCGCTCCCTGAGGACGGGGATATACTTGGGGTTCTTCTCGATGCAGATAACTGTCTTCGCACGCCGTAGGAGCCCCTCGGTTATGTTCCCCACGCCGGGGCCGATCTCAAGGACCACGTCGTCGCCGCCCACCCCTGAGAAATCTATGAGGTTGGCTATGACTTCCTCGTCGATCAGCTGCTGCTCGTCCAGGGAAGGGTCTAGGTCGATGCCGTGGGTTGACAAAAACTCTTGGGTCCAGTCTCTGAGCATGGCTGCGCGCCTAGAGGAGGTAGCGGGGCTCCCCCTTGATGGACTTTACCAGTTCCAGGGACTCCTCGACTTCCTCGTCTGTGCCTTCCACGAGTATCCTGACGGAGCCCTCGGCGCCCGCTATTCCCCCCGCGGAGTACAGGTACGCGTCCACCCCAGCCAGTATTGCCATGGCCTCTATCTCGGTTACTATGCTACCGGTGATGGGCCACATCCGCGGCCCCTCGTAGTCCTCCTCGGAGGCGATGAGGTGAAGCTCGTTGATGTCCTCGTAGGTCAGCTTCTCGAGGCCGACGGGGATTATGAGCTGTATCTGTTTGCCTATGATGTGGCCGATGGTGTTGCCTATGGTGGCGCCGTCCATTCCGCCTATGAGTATCCCCGCCACGTTGTCGTCGTAGTTAAGGACGTTGGCTCCCTTGATGTAGACGTCGCCCTTCTTCATGTCCTTGACGGCGTTCACCCGGTCATACCTGGGCTCCACCTTCCCCTTGATGAAGACCACGTCAGGTATCTTCTCGCCCTGGGGCTCGGGGCTCCTCTCGGGCTCGTCCGGCGTCGTTATGCCGCTCCTGTAGCAGCGTTTATCGATCTTCCGGCCCCAGAGCTCCTCCAGGACGTAGGCGTTGGTGGTGCCTGTGGCTACAACGACGGTGCCATCCTTCATGGCCCTCTGGACCTCGGGGAGGGCGGCCACCGCCTTGGCTATCAGCCTCTTTGACTCGGCTACCGTTAGAACGAACTGTCGTTTCATGTGTCTCTTAGAGACATGGTAGATAATTAAGCTGAATCATAAACCGGATAAGAGCCGCGGAGGTATGGGTAAACGATGCTTGAGCATGCCCTCCAGCGTGTCAAGAGGAACCTGAACGACTGGCGGAGGAGCCTAGAGGACCCCGCCGACGCCCAGGAGACGCTGTACGAGTCGCTGCTGGACGACTACGCGAAGACCGAGTACGGCCAGAGGCGTGATGTGTTTCCCGTAGCCAAGTACAGCGACTTGGAGCCGTGGATTGAACGTGTGAGGGGCGGAGACCACGCCGCGCTGCTGGCTGAGAAGCCCATCACCTGGGTCATGACGAGGGGAACCACGGGGGACAGCAAGATAATCCCGGTGACGCCCCGGCACCTGGACCACCTTGTGAGGGGCGGCTCAAGGGCGGTGCTGAGCCACGCAATGGATGAAGGAGGGCTGGAGACCCTCACCGGCGGCGTGCTGAACCTCCAGTTCCCCAGCAACGTGAGGGCGATGACCGTGGGCGGCGAGGAGACGGTCTATGGCTTCAGTTCAGGCACCTACGCCAAGCTGAACCCCATGATGGCTGGGCTGCGGCTTGTCCCCCGTCAGGAGGAGATAGACGCCCTGGACTCGGACCTCTCCGAGGAGGGCTGGGAGACACGGTACGAGTACATCTACCAAGAAGCCAAGGACGTGGACATCGTGACTGTCATGGGCGTCGCCCCCGTCCAGACGGGGTTCGCGCGCTACCTTGAGAAACGGCACAGCGTCCTCCCCCGGGACCTCTGGGGCCTGAGGGTGATCTTCAGCACCAGCGTAGCAAAGATCCAGACCAGGTACGCTCCCTGGCTGAGGCGGCTGTACGGCGACTGCCCCGTCGTGGAGATGTACACAGCCACAGAGGGGGCTTTCGGCCAGCAGATGGATGCCCTCCCCTACTGGATGCCCAACTACGATCTCTACTACTTCGAGGTGAGGACCGGGGAAACCGTTAAGATACTCCATGAGCTTAGGCGCGGCGAGTGGGGGCGCCTAATAGTCTCGACCCCGTTGTTCCCGAGGTACGAGATAGGGGACCTCGTCGAGGCGATGGGAAACAACTATTTCAGGGTTTTCGGCAGGGACCGGCCTCTGACGGTGCTGGAGCACGTGCTCTACAGGGCCGTCTTCGGCTGGGCTCTAGGGTAGCGGGTTCTCGGATCTAGCCATCAGGGCTCTCACGACGACGACGAGCCCCAAGGCGATGAGGAGGACGGGCCACCATTCATCCAGGTCGAAGGATATGCCTGCGCCTATGAGGGCGACGAAGCCGCCTCCCACTATGTACCCGAATCCTTGTTCGAAGACCCCTGACTGGCTGTAGGCCCAAAGTCCTCTGAAGACTATGATGAGCCCCAGCCCCAGCAGGAAGACGCCGCCGAAGTCGGCCCACCCGAGCAAGCCTGCGTTTTGGAGGAGCAGGCTCAGCCCAAGCCAGACCACCACAAGCCCGCCCATGATGGCGGCTTTCTCGTCTTCTTCCTCGCGCTTCTCGTCCTTCTCATCCTTCTCGTTGCGTCTTCGGATGGGCCTAACAGGTCTCCTTTTCAACGGATACCTACACTTGGGGCAGTACTCGTCATCCTCGCTGATCTCTTCGCCACATTTTGGACAGAACGGCATGTGCTTAAACCCTATTTAGATTGATTCGCGATGGTTGTTTATTAAGGGTTACCAGATCCTGCCTCATCAGTGGCTCTCACCAGGCTGTAGAGGCCTACGCCGATGAACATTAGCAAGGAGACTGAGAGCCAGCCGAGGCGGTAACTCAGAGTATAGTCCCTTACATAGCCTAGGGTGTAGGGGAGTACCAGGGCGCCGAGGGAGGCGAAGGTGTTGTGCACCCCTGAGATGCTGCCTGCCGACTCGGTGCCGAACACGTCGGGTATTATGGTGAACGAGGGGCTCCTGACGAAGTTGATGAACCAGCCCAGCACGAGGACGGCGAGGTACATCCATAACCCGGTGGGCTGCCCCGCGAAGAGCAGCACGTCGAGGCCCAGAAACGCGAAGCTGGCCATGAGTACGTTCCTCTTGCCGAACCTGTCGGAGACCACGCCGCCCAGCGGGTTCGACAGCATTCCGGCAAGGTTGAACAGGGAGAGGGCGCCGCTCGTCGCCAAGACGCTTAGCCCGTACTCCTCCTTAAGGACCAGAGGCAGCCACGCGATGTAGGTGTAGTAGCTGCCGAGCCTTATGAACTGGGTCAAGGCGAGAAGCCAGAAGCTTTTATCTCTGAAGGGTAGGTTTGAGAGGTTCAGACGCCTGTCATTGGAGTCGTCCCTGTCCCTTAAGAGAAGCCACACAGCCACCCCAGCCGCTACGCCTATGGCTCCGGCGGATCTGATGGTCAGTCTCCACCCGGCGTCCAAGCTTATCAACGGCACCGCCCACGCCGCGGCAACAAGCCCCACGCTGCCACCGATGTTCAGCACCCCCAGAGCCGTTCCCCTTTCCTCAGAGTTGAACCACGCCGAGACGAGGCGGACGCTGGGCACGAAGATGCCTGCGCCAAGGAGGCCGGAGAGGAACCTTGAGGCCATGGCGAACCCCACGGTGTGGCTCAGCCCGAAAAGCACGGTGGACGCGGAGACCCCGAGGACGCTGAGGGTAATCGTGGGCCGGCTTCCCCTGCTGTCGGCCAGCATGCCCCACGGTATCTGGCCCAGCATGTACCCCACGAAGTAGGCTGACATCAGCGCCCCGGACTGGGTGTAACTGAGACCCATCTCGGCCTTTATGGTCTCTAGGACGTTGCTGTACGCACTGTTCATGAGGTTCAGGGTGGCCAATGCCAAGAACCCTCCGACGATCACCCTCCTGTGTCTCAAAACGTTGTTTCCCTTCAATCAGGGTCCTCCTCTTCTATCATTAATATGGCGGGCAGCGCAGGCACATTCATCCCGGCCAATAATAGGTATATCGTAGGCATGGGTAAGAACCCTGAGAGGGCTCCAGCGAGGAAGCTGCCTAGAGCCGATCCTAGGTCCCAGAAGCTCTCCATGTAGCTTACCGCTATGTTCTTGACCTCAGGCTCGACGAGCCTAGCGAGGAACGCCCACTCTACGGTCGCCCTTGTGCCCCAGGTCGCACCAAACACCACCACAGCCGCCGCGACCAGGGGATATACCCTCGCGAACGAGAGGGTGATGTAGACTAGGACTATCGTTGAGAACGTGGCGAGGAGCATCTTCTTTCCTCCGACCCTGTCGGATACGGCGCCAGCGGGGACCTTGACCGCTGTGTTCGCCACCCCCATCACTGAGAACAACAAAGCCACCGACGCCGGGTCGAAGCCCAGGGTGTTCACGGCGTACAGGGAGAACAGCGTCGAGGAGGTGTTGTTGCTCGTCGAGTATAGGGTCCGAATAATTGTAAGGGCCACTACGTTCCTAGAGCCGAAGAGCTTCCTCATGGAGCCAAGAGAAGGGGTCTCGTGTCTCGGGACCTCGATTCCCTCCGTCTTCACGCCCAGGGTGAAGCCAAAGAACAAAAGCAAGCCTATAAGAGGAAACAGGGACGACACGTAGAAGACGCAGCGATAACCAAGAGAGTTGACTATGAGGCTGCAGAGCGCTGGGCCGATGAACATGGCGATGGACATTATGGTCATATGCCGCCCCATTGCCTCTCCTTGGCGTTCAAGGGGCGCCAAGTTGCTGTTTAGGGCGGTGGCGAGTTGGAAGAATGTCCCGGTGGCGATTATCTGCATCACTGGGGCGGCGTAGAACCATCTTGGTGTCGGGGCCCAACCCATGAGCATCTGTGCCGCAGCCTGGGCTATGAATGCCATGCTGAGCATCTTCTTCTCTCCCACCCGCCTCGCGAGGAGGGTCAAAGGCAGCCTGAGCACTGTTAATAGGAGTGCCTGCATGGAGAGGATTGTGCCTATCTGGAAGACCGAGGCCCCCACACCCTGCATGTGCAGCGTCAGTATCGGGACCGTGACGGAAGTGCCCATGTGGAACATAAAGCCGCTAAAAGAGACTACGTAGAACTCTGGGGGTAGACCCCCAAACAGCCGCCTCAGGGACAAGACGCCCATCGAATATGGGGGGCTACGGTATAAACTTGACTACGAGCCTTGAAAAGAAAAAGGGGTGGGCTTAGAGAGTCAGTCTGCCCATCTCGTCCGCCTTTAGGAGGTTCTCCCAGTTGGCGGTGGCGGTCTCCTGGATGTCGGCGATCTCTTCCTCGGTCATGTGGCGGAACCTCGCCTGTGGGCTGAGGTACTCCGTCACGGGCTTCAGCTCCTTGGGCTTGTAGTTCAGCTTGAACGTTTTGCCGTCCATGATCTCGTACAGAGGCCAGATGCCGCTCTGGACGCTGGCGCGGGCTATCTCGATTGTCTTCGCGGGGTCGAACCTCCAGCCTACCGGGCAAGGGCACTGGACGATGAGCATCCTGAAGCCCTCGATGGTCTTCATGTAGTTGACCTTTGCTATGAGGTCCTCCGGGAAGCCGACACTCGCGGTGCCGACGTAGGGCACGTAGTGGGCCGCGAAGATGAACGGGATGTTCTTCTTGGGCCTCGGCTTTCCCCTGCTCCTGGGGCCCACCGGGTTGGTGCTGGTCCTGGCGTACTTGGGGGTGGCCCCGCTGCGCTGGTTGCCGGTGTTCATGTAGGCCTCGTTGTCCTTGGTGATGACGATTATGTTCTCGTTACGCTCCGCAGCGGCGCTGAGCCCCTGCATGCCGATGTCGTACGTGCCTCCGTCGCCGTAGAACCCAACGGCCAGAACGTCCTCACGACCTATGGCCTTTAGTCCACGCGCTGTCCCTGTCAGCTGGGCTCCGCCGCCCTCGAACACAGTGCCGACTCTCGGGGTCTGTGTGACTGAGTCTGGGCAGCACGGTATTCCATGCCTGATGACGTTGGGGCCGAGCGCCTTGAAGGCTAGCCTGGCGGCCAGAGCCGCTCCACATCCCTGGCATGCGCTGCCCGGGGTGATGGTCAGCTCGCTAATCGGGATCTGGGCCCTCGTGATTCTTTCACTCATTCTCATTTCTCCTCCATCGTACCTCTTAAACCCATGTCACCTGCTCCACGGTGCCTCCCTTGGCGGCCTTGAGGATCTTGTCCCCGATCATCTCGAAGTCGTGTACACGGACCTCTTTGCCGCCTAGTCCGGCGTGGAACTGCAGCGTCACCGGCTTTTCCTCTAGATCGTATAGCGAGTCTCTCAGCTTGCCGAAGACTGGGCCGCCCTTGCCTGGGCAGATACTCCTGTCGACCACGGCGAAGCCGTCAACCTTCTTGGCCCACGCCTGGAAGTCCTTTACGGGAAAGGGTATGTAGCTCCTCAGCTTGATGAGGCCGACTTTCTTGCCTTCCTTCTGTATCTTGTCGACCGCGGCTTTGCATGTCCCGGCGATGGTGCCCATCGCGATGATGGCGCAGTCTGCGTCCTCCATCTTGTAGGTTTCGATCATGCCGTTACCGTAGCGTCTGCCGAAGGTCTTATCGAAGCTGTCCATGGTGTCCTTGAGGACGTCCTCGATCTTCATGATGGCCTCGTGGTGTACCTTCCATGGCATCTGGGGGTCTCCGCCGCCCCAGCCTCTAGCGAAGGTGGATGGATCTACCTCGTCGGGCAGTATGCTCGGCATCGCCTTGTTCTTAGGCAGCCACTTGTCGACCTCCTCCTGCGCAGGGATCTCGACGGGCTCAGCGGTGTAGCTCAGCACGTATCCGTCGTAGCCGACCGCGATGGGTATCCTGATCCTCGGGT
This sequence comes from uncultured Candidatus Bathyarchaeia archaeon, assembly GCA_964499305.1. Classification (GTDB taxonomy): domain Archaea; phylum Thermoproteota; class Bathyarchaeia; order TCS64; family TCS64; genus RBG-16-57-9. Next base: position 18,704 of record CAZCKR010000008.1, read on the forward strand.
CCTCGGCGACCTTGTACGCCATCAGCAGGCTGTCCAGGATCTCCTGGGCGTGCTCGACGTACTGGTGGCCCCAGCCGGTCCACTGCTGGCTCATGAGGTCGCTGTGGTCGGGCTGCATCCCCTTGTAGCCCCTGTGGACCACGGCCATTACGACCGGCAGCCTGCTGCTGCCGGTGGTCTGCATGGGGTGATGCATGTATAGTAACCCTGGGCCGCTTGTGCAGGTGAAGGTTCTCGCGCCTGTCTTGCTGGCGGCCTGGACGACCACCTGACTAGTGAGCTCGCCCTCGACGTTGACGAAGTCGAAGTCCCACTCGCCGGCGGCGTACATCTCGCTCAGGTACTGGGTGATCGTCGTCTGGGGTGTGATCGGGAAGGCGCTGGCTACCTGCACCTTGGCTAGCTTAACCGCGGTGGCGGCGGCCTTGTTTCCTACCATTACTTCGTATGACATTTTCTATACCTCCACTCTCACCATCTCGATGGCGTTGACCGGGCACTCGTTGGCGCAGACGCCGCATCCCTTGCATGCCTCGTACCTTATCCAAGGCTTGTTCTTCTCCTCGTCCCACTGTATGGCGGTCTCGGGGCAGAAGATCCAGCAAGTCTTACAGCCGATGCACTTATCGACGTCGATCTCAGGGGTGTACACTCGCCAGCTGGAGACGTCCTTGAGGACCCCGTAGCCGCCTACATGGATGTCGACCTTCTCCTCTGGGGCCGACGTCACCACCGCCTGGATGGGTCCCTTAACCTCATCGTAGCTCCTCTTGACCGCGGCGATGTTCATCTCACCAAGTCGGCCGGGGAAGAACTTCTTGATTGCCTTCTCGATGGACTCGACCTTCAGTAGGCCAGTTATCTTGGCGAACGCCCCTAGTATTGCCGTGTTGGTGATTGGTCTGCCGAGGGTCTCAAGGGCTATGGTGGTAGCGTCAACCGTGGCGACCTTGAAGTCTCCGCCGAGCTTGACCTCCTCAGGCGCGTAAGCGGTGTTCAGAAGAACGAGGCCGCCTGGCTTGAGTTGGTCGACGACCGCCTGCTGCTTAGCTATGAGGGGGTCGAGGACGATGCTGATCTCGGGGTTGTGGACAAGTTCCCTCTCCCGGACGCGCACGTCATCGATTCTCACGAAGGCAGTCAGTGGCGCCCCACGCCTCTCCGTGCCGTACATGGGGATGGCCTGTGAATATTTGCCTTCCTCGTAGGCAGCAGTGGCGATGATCCTCGAAGCGGTTACCGCTCCTTGGCCGCCCCTGCCGTGTAACCTTATTTCGATCAATGTATTACCTCTAGTGAATCGTTACTCTACCCCATATCGGCTTAAAAGAATAACGATTTCACATGAAACGATAAGCACTAGCATTTAAACTGTTCTAAGATGTCGCGCGTAGCCATAAATATTCTATTTACTTGGTTTTATCCCTTAAAATTGCGATACATTTAGGTTAGTTGTTTAACCTTTTTATTAGACGATATACTAAAGTGTTGGACCAATCATGATGGCTGAACGGGAACAGGGCTTCCGTAAGATGCTTGAGAAGAGCATCGTCGAGAACATCAAGATCGAGCACCATGTGGTGCTCAAGGGACAGTACCAGAAAGCCTACGATCTGCTACGTGACAGCCTGGACACCGGGATAACGCCTTGCCTCGTCGGGCCCCCCGGCGTCGGTAAGAGCCTCATAGCACGCAAGGTGGCGGAGGACACGGAGCGCAGCTTCCACGAGGTCTTCTTCGACGAGAACGTGACCCCCAGCAGGCTCATCGGGAGCTTCGACCCTGCCCTCGTCGTCAGGAACGGCAGGAACGTCAGCAGCTTCGAGCCAGGGCCCCTTATCAGGGCCATGGTGGAGGGCGGGCTCTTCGTCGCCCAGGAGCTCAACAGGGCCACCGAGTTCTGCCAGAACAGCCTCATCAGCCCCTTGGAGGAGCGGCACTATCACCTGTTCCCACTGGGCATGATCAAGGCCCACGAGAACTTTGCGTTCGTGGCCACCCAGAACCCCATCGAGACCGCCGGAACGTACAGGTTGAGCAAGGTTCTCGTTGACCGCGTGGGCTGCTGGATAAGGCTCGGTTACCCGACCAGGGAGACCGAGATGGAGATCATAATCGAGAACACGCCCGCGTTCAGCCTCCCGACGAGCGCACTGGAGAAGATATACGACATAGTTGATGAGACCAGGCACACTGCATCTCTTGAGGTCCCGGCGTCGCCCCGCTCAGGCATCTTCCTGACCAAGCTGGTGAACCGTTACCTAAACAGGTTCGACGACGAGGACGCCGCCATCAGGTTCTTCGCCCCGGCGGTGCTCGGCAAGGAGATGCGTGTCAGGGATGAAGGCAAGACGGTGTCCATGGTCGTAGAGGAGATAGTCGAGAGGAGACTCGCGTAGGTGTCGGACAACGCGTACATGAGGTATCCCTTCAGGTACGCACACTACTTCATCCCCGAGTTCATCACCCGGTTGCGTGTAAGCCGCGAGTGCGAGGCGAAGCCCAGTCCACGGCAGGGTATCAACATGGGCAGGCTAATGCTGCCGCCGTATCTGCGGCAGGGCTACCTTAGCTTCAACGATCTCCTTAACGCGGCTGTTGTGACGTCTCACGTGGAGTGTCAGCGAGTCGCTGAGAAGATAGCGGCGGAGATACTCGTCAACCTTGAGCACGAGGAGCAGCCCGAGTACGATTTCACCGGCGAGGACTTCCTGAGTCTCCTGACCAAGAACGTGCAGGAAGAGGTCTACGTGACGCCGCACGGCATAGGGCAGGAGAACGATTTCGCCGCCGCCCACAACAGCACCGTCGACCAGTTCGAGAGCTTCCAGAACAAGCCAGACATAGGCGTCGGGCCGGGCGAGGACGAGATCGTCAAGACCGGCGTGAAGGCGATGAAGAACAGCAAGAGCGAGGAGACCCGTAAGATATTGGCGGATCTCCTGAAGGAGAGGCTGTTGAAGCTGGGCCGCGAGTTCGAGAGGAGGGAGGCCTGGGAGAAGCAGCGCAGCGTCACCCCGTTCCAGCAGGGGGAGGACCCTGACCTCATCGAAGAGGAGCGGAGCCTCGAAAACATACTGGATCTGGGGCGCAGCATAGATGAGATCAGGTACGACGACTTCATGATGCGGCAGCGGGACAGGCAGAAGCGGACCATCATCTACATCCTCGACATCAGCAACACCATGTTCTACGACTTGGAGGGCATCAACAGCATCAGCTACAGCATCCTAAGCATGGTGCCTCTGATGTGGGGGCTGCGCAGAGAGAAGTACGGGCTCTGCCTCTACGAGTCCAACAGCCACATAGTCAAGGACCTCTACGAGGAGATCAACATCATGCCAGCGTTAGAGGACCTCATAAGCATGGTCACCATGACCACCACAGAGATGGAGAAGCGGTTCAGCGGAGGCCTGTCTAAGATGACGTGGGGCGGCACGGTACCCGGGAAGAGCCTCCAGTGGGCATACGATCAGATCACTGACATAAGCGACCGCAGCGACCGGGTGGTATTCATCTTCAGCGACTTCGTGCTTACGCAGCCCGGGGAGCTGACCGAGGAAAACCTGCAGAACTACTACATACTCGAGCGCATGGTAGACTTGGGTGTTCGGGTCTGTGCCTGTGTCTCGCCCCTGGCCCATAAGTCGATTTTCCGGCCGTACACCATCGAGTCCCTGAAGAAGATGAAGAGTATAGGCATCCATCAGACGGAAACGTATAAGCCGAGTTCTTTCCTCGAAGAAGCCCAGAGCTTCATAGAAGAGCGGTAGTTCACCTCTAATCGAGAAAGACTTTAGTTGTTCTCTTTCTATGAGAGTCTTTATTTTCTGTTTCGCCGAGGCCTCGCCGGTGTTCATCTCATTATAGATAAATAACTATATCAAAAAATAAAGTAAAATATGGGTGGCTCTCATGTTGCACGAATAATCCAACTGAAACTCTTACGCGTTGATGATAAACCGTTGTCAGGTTCTCCCTGAAAAACGATGGATTCCTCCATTGAGTGAATAATCTACGTGATTATGCTACACTTGACAGTCATTTCATCAACGGTATCTCTGTAACCCATCCAACGAACAGCGTCATAGAGCATACAGAGCTTTCAGAAACGTCTTCAAGAGTGATCTTTTGAGGAAGTTAGTCTCATGTCACGTGAAGATTGAATTTCTCTGATTATTACCATTCTTCGTCTAATATTCAATTAATGTGAAAATGCGATGGTTTGAACCCTACTACCAGTGGCGATATCGCTACTCCCAATCGAATATTTTATCCTCACTTCTTGATAACAGGTAACTGTGAATCGGGAATGGTTGAACAGATCACGTTCCAGACTATATTCCAGTTCCTTCAAACAATCAGCATCATGGTAGGCATAACCTATTACCTGATGATACTGAATAACCAGCAGAAAAACCAGCAAGCTGCTTTTGAGACGAGACAAGCTCAACTCTTTATGCAGATCCACTCGCAGTGGAAGGACCGAGAATTCATCAAGGGATTCTATGACATTTTGAATAGATGGGAGTGGAAGGACAACGAAGATTTTTGGGCTAAATATGGTCAAGATGCAAACGAGGACGCCTTCATTACTATTGTCGAAATAGCCTGGTACTTCGAGGGCGTGGGTCAGCTTCTGAGGGACAAGCTGATCGATATTAGGCTCGTCGACGCAATGTACTCGGACCGCGTTATACGTCTCTGGGAAAAAAGCTATCCGATAGTAGTGGGGTTGAGGGAGCAGTATCGGAACCCGGATTACTACGGCAACTATGAGTACCTATACAAGGAGCTGAAGAAGAGGCAGGTAAAACCATAGACAGCCTAATCATGAGCGCAGACTAATAACTGATCCATAGATATCTCAGTTCGTTTTCAAACCCAACCTTTGTCAATCTAATGACTCTATTTATATGACTAAAACAAGTTATTTGTTAATTAAAATTCTGTTGCTTTAAGTAACAACGGTTAACGTGTCTTGATAAGGCAGACGAGACCACCGAACTGGGTCAACCGGGCGCCGGCAGCTGTATCCGTTGGGACTATACTGGTTTGGGTGCTCCTGTTGGCGGCGACCTGGAGGAGCCGATGAATTCTTCTCCTGTGTCTCTCATGGAACTGATCGGTGACGAGCATGCACTCGGCCTCGCCGCCACCGTATATGTGTGACTCGATTTCATCTAAGCTGAACAGCAGAGTCTCTATACCCTCTGGGTCGTTCAGACGCTCCTCAAGAACCTCCATGACGTGACTCATGTCCACGCTGGATGCCTCTGACACCCTCTTCTTGAAGCCGTTAGTCTTCACGATTTCACGGACCTGACGTTCATCCATCGCGGCCATGGGCACATGCTCGAAGGTGGCCTTGTTTAGATCCCATCCTTTGAGGAGCCAGCTCTGATGCCTCTCCACGTGGCTCATAAACGAGGCGTAGTCCTTCTCGTCGGTGGACGCGACTAGTATGGTTTTCACCCCCTGCTTGATCTGTGGTCGCACGGCGTCAACTATGGCCTCGTAGAGCCTGTATGGGGAAGTCTCGTCGATTTTCTGGCCACGCTTGACTGACTCGCTGTAGATCTCCCAAGTCACCGCCTCCAGGCCTCGGATGCCTATCATCACCGCCGTTGGGTATCCTCGCCGCCGTCTTCGTCTAGGCACGGGGATGAAGACGTTCGGGATGTTTAAAGGGTTGAGGTGCGTTGACTGCTTCTCTCGGGGGCGGTCATGAGGTACCCGAGTGGGAGGATGAGTAGCGATACGCCTACCAACAGAGTGTACATCGTTGAGGCTCCGTAGACGTCAGCAATCAAGCCTCCGAAGAAGGGGCCGATGAACATTCCGACGCCGTAGACCCCCTCATGGACGCCCATGGCTGAACCCAGGGCCTCCTTGGAGGTGCGTTTGGCTATGAAGTCAAGGATCACCGGCGTCATTATTCCGGACCCTACGCCGTAGAGGAAGAGAGGCAGGGCGAACCCCGCCGGCCCAGATGCTACTCTAGCCAAGAACATGGATGCGGCGAGCAGAACCGCCGCAGCGGAGATAGACTTTCTGGTGCCCCAATCCACGAAGCGACCCACATACATGAACATCAGCCCCCTCACGCCGTTAGTCATGGTTATGAGAAACCCGATCAAGGAGGACGACAACCCCACAATGCTCATGTGGCCGGGCATGATGGCCATGTAGATCCCCAGGACGAGGGTGAACGGCAGGAGCGTAGCGTAGGACCGTAACAGGTTCCTGAGGCTACCTAGATCGATGGACCCCGTCTTTGACTCGGTGCGGAGCTCCACCTTCCCCCTGAACCTTACCGCTACGACGATTAAGCTCAGGTATGTAAGTGACGCCAGGGACGCGAAGAGGACGCGGAACCCATATGCTTTGATAACCACTCCGCCTACTAGGGGGCCTACGGTGAACCCTGTGATCCACGCAAGGTTGTAGCGGCCCATGGACTGGGTTAGGGTTCTCTTGGGGGATATGTCGGCGGTTAACGTGCTGGCGGAGACCCAGAAGGTGGCTGAGAAGACGCCGAGGAGCCCCCTCATGAGTGTGAGCTGCTGGATGGTCGACGTGAACGCGAACAAAGTTATGGTCAACGCCGCCGCGAGAGTGAAGACTAGGTAGAGCCGGACCCTCTCATACTTGTCGAGGAGCACCCCACAGGCCAGGGTTATCACGGTGTACGCGACGTTCCCGACAGCGCCTATCACGCCCAGGTCGGTGTACGACGCCCCCAGGGCTTCGGCGAACACCGGCAGCAGGAAGGTGCAGGTGCCGAGCCCCGTGGCGTTGAGGAATATGGTGACGTACAGGATCCTCAGAAGACTTTGCTTCTTCTCCTCTTCCATTGAGCCTACTAGTTGTGGTTTGGGGATAAATGATCTCTCTACCCTGAGGGCTTGAACCCCGTCAACTCGAGGATGTTCCCGTAGAATATCCTGTGGACGTCCTCGTCCGTCAACACGCCGTCGGCTACGAGCTCCTTGCAGGCGCCGTACTGGGCTTCAAGCACGTTGATTCTCCAGCCCCGGGGGAAGAACGTGCTGTCTGTGCCGAAGAGCACCTTGTGGCTGCCGCCCGCCTGCACCGCCTTCCTGAATATCTGCTTGAGGTCCAGGTCGTAGGGCATGTACCGCATCCAGCTGTTGCTGCCGCTGCTGTCCATGTAGACGTTGTCGGCCTGGTACTGCATCAGCAGCACCTCCCTGAACCACCCTGCGCCGAAGTGGGCTATAATGAACCTGAGGCCGGGGAAGTCCCGTGAGGGAACCTGGATGTCGATGGGGTTCCCGTTCCTGAGGTCGGCCTGGCCCCCGATGGTGATGCCGAAGTGGAGGAAAACCAGCAGATCATGCCTCAGACACTCCTCGTAGACCGGGTAGACAGCCTCGTCGTAGACCTTCATGCCGCGCCACGACGAAGGGTACAGCTTTATTCCCTTGAAGCCGTCCCTAGCGGCCTTCCTCACCTTCTCGGCGGCGTCGGGCTCAGACGGGCTTATGTTGGCGTAGCCTATGAATCGGCCGGGGAACCGTTTCATGGTTACGAGGAACTCGTCGTACGCCTCCGTGCCCACCATGACGCCCAGGGCCTCTACCCCGTACCTGTCCAGCTCGTCCACCCACCTCTGGGCGGTGTCCCAGTTCTCGTCTGGGAGTTCTATGCTGGTCATGTCCGTCCTGGACCGGGTGCGGTTGCTGAAGCTCTCTAGGGTCCTGCCCCTGCTTAGCCACGACCTCATGGTGTCTGCGGTGAAGTAGTGGCTGTGGGCGTCCACCACCGGTATACCTACTCTTGACAGCATTGTTCCGGTCGAAGATCGTTTAGTTGCTTAAAAACGATGCGAGAGACCGGGAAACCTTTATGTCATGTGTGGTTGAAAGTTTGCAGATGTCCCCTAAAGGTGGCTGTACCCGTAGGGTTCTCAATGAACTCAGCGAGAGCGAGATGGAGCTCTTAACGGTGACCGGGGGCCTCACAGTCGACGCCGCCGACAAGATGCGTGAGAACGTCATCGGGGTCATCAAGGTTCCCATCGGCGTAGCCGAGGGAGTCATAATCAACGACAAAGAATACGTTGTCCCCATTGCCACGGAAGAGCCAGGCGTCGTCTCACAGGTCGTCCTCGGCGCCTCCCTCGCAGCGAGAAGAGGCGGGTTTCAAGCCTCAACCACTGGGGACGTGATGATAGGCCAGATACAGGTCCTCGACGTACCGGACATGGAGGAGGCCGAGAGGAGAATAACCCAGGAGAGGGAGGCGTTGCTGGCCGAAGCCAACACCGTGTCAAGAACCAGGAAGGCTGTTGACCTCAGGGCCAGACGTTTGGACACGGAGACCGGCGAGATGCTCATCGTCGAGGTCTTCGTGGATGTAAGGGACTCCATGGGCGCGAACCTGGTGGACACCATATGCGAGCTGCTTGCGCCAGCCGTGGAGACGCTCACCGGCGGCAGGGTTAACATGAGTATACTTAGTAACCTCGCCACGGAGAGAATGGTCCGTATCCACTGCACCGTGCCCCGGGAGGTCATCGGAGACGAAGCAGTCGACAGGATAATAGAGGCTTACGCCTTCGCGGCTGCGGACCCCTACAGGGCCGCGACCCACAACAAGGGTGTCATGAACGGCATAATCGGTGTCCTCCTCGCCACCAGCAACGATACAAGGGCCGTCGAGGCAGGCGCCCACAGCTACGCAGCGTTGACTGGCGCATACAGGCCTCTCACAAGGTGGTGGAAGACCACCAGAGGCGACCTGGAGGGCATGCTTGAGATGCCTCTCCCTGTGGGCACCGTGGGCGGCGCCGTGCAGGCACACAGGTTGTCTAGCCTCGTGCTGAAAATCCTCGGCGTCAAGAAGGCCTCGGAGCTGGCGATGGTGGCGGGCTC
>CAZCKR010000008.1:27703-30787 GCA_964499305.1 uncultured Candidatus Bathyarchaeia archaeon
TGCTGAAAATCCTCGGCGTCAAGAAGGCCTCGGAGCTGGCGATGGTGGCGGGCTCCGTGGGGCTGGCCTGTAACCTTGGGGCTCTTCACACCCTCGTCTCGGAGGGTATCATGAGCATTTTACACCGTTAAGCAATTTATAGACGGCTCCCATGTTGATACGGGGCTGGAGGTCGGCCTTGACTAGGAACCGGTTAACCGAGAGATTGAGGGAGTCGTTCTTCCTCTTCGGCTTAACTTGTCTCGTCTGGTACATCGTCAGGACGGGCGCCAAGCCTTCGCGAGCGTCTTATCCCTGCCAGAGGGCCGCGGCGTTCAACGCCAACATATGGGTCGCGACATACGTGTTTCCCTTGCTAAGCGTCGACACCTGGGGAGACTACTTGAGGAGACGTTGGAAGCCCCTAGCCGTCATAGTGGTGGTCGTCGCCCTATCTGCTGGGTATATGAGCACCCGAGACGATGGTTTAGGCGATGGTCAAATGAGTCCAGACATTCTATCGTTGACGCCCATGACGGCGTCAGAGACGCCTCAATCAGACATCTACGCCGTGACTGGCACCGACGCCGCCGACGGCGGCGTCCAGGCCCTAGTGGAGCTGATGGCCGAGCACGGCCAACCGTTCTACAGGTCGGCTGAGGAGGGCGATCTGCAGGGCCCGTCGGGGCTCATAGGCGCCGGCGACGTGGTGCTCATCAAGGTGAACAGCCAGTGGGACGAGAGGGGGGGCACCAATACCGACCTGGTTAAGACCATCATCGAAGCCCTGCTCGTCCACCCGGACGGCTTCAAGGGCGAGATAGTGGTGGCGGACAACGGGCAGGACCAGTACGGAGGCGCAGGGTCGGGCGGCAGCCTCAACTGGGGCCGCAACAACGCGCTGGACCGGGGGCAGTCCATCCAGGACGTCGTGGACATGTTCAATGATGGGCACAGGGTGAGCACATACCTCTGGGACCTTATCACCACCAACGTGGTGCAGGAGTATGCGGAGGGCGATATGGAGGACGGCTACGTCGTGAGCACCAGCGTGATCACCTCCACAGGCACCATGGTCTCTTACCCCAAGTTCACGACCCCCTACGGCACACGCGTCAGCTTCAAGTACGGAGTATACTTGCCGGAGAAGGACGACTACGACGTGGAGAGGCTCAAGGTCATCAACGTGCCCGTGCTTAAGACCCACATGATCTACGGCGTCACCGCCAGCGTCAAGCATTACATGGGCGTCCCCTCCGACAAGCTCACCAGGGACCTCGGCTACAGGGCCCATAACACCGTGGACGAGGGAGGCATGGGGACGTTGATGGCCCAGACCCGGGTGCCGGCCCTGAACATCGTCGACGCCATATGGGTGAACGCGCGCCCCGGGGACGGACCGAGTTCAAGCTACGCCTCGGCCACGGAGGTGAACGTGGTGGCCGCCAGCACCGACCCCGTGGCCCTGGACTACTGGGCCAGCAAGCACATCCTCTGCAAGGTATGCAGCGACGTATTCGAGATGGACGACCGCACAATGGACCCAGGTAACACGGCCACCGGAGGCTTCGGTGACTGGCTTCGGCTATCGATGAACGAGCTCAACGCAGCCGGACACCCATTCACCTGCGACGAGGACCGGATGAACGTCTACGTCTCAACCACGGGCTAGACGTCGGGCGCAGTCTAGGAGGCTAGGAATTAAGAGCATGAAACGTTTTAAGGGTCTCTGGAAGCTGGGTCAACCGGGTTATTATCCGGTCGGGCTCTGCAACCATCGCCTGGTCGCGGGTCTTCAGCCACACCGTCTTCATCCCCGCGTTCTTCGCGCCCAGCACGTCGCTCTTCACGCTGTCGCCCACATGCGCGGCTTTCCCCGGCTCAACGCCCAGCTCCTCCAGCGCGGCCATGAATAGCCTCGGATCGGGCTTCACGTACCCAACCTCGTCGCTGAACGCCAACGCCTCGAAGTAGCCCAGTACACTTTGCTTCTCTAGGATGCCGCGCATCAGCCTCCCTGCGCTGACCCCGGTGACGCTGACTAGTCCCAACCTGTACCTGCCATGCAATGCGGCCAGGGTCTCCGTGACCCCCTCCTTCAGCCCCGGAGGGTCCATGAGCACCGCCTCCTCGTACATCCGCACAATCTCGTCCCTGTTCGGAGTGTCGACGAGGCCCACCTCCGACAGCACCCTGTCAACTATCTCCGTCGTCTGTACGTGCCTGTTGCCTTCGGTCCTGATGACGTGGCGGCTGTGCCTCCACCCGGCCATGTAAGCCTCGTTGAGCTCGTCCTCGTCGAGGAAGACTCCGTTCACCATCAACAGCCTGTTCAGCGCCGGAAGCCTGAACTCGCCATAGTTACGCGTGTAAACCAGGGTATCCCACAGGTCGAAGGTGACGGCCTCGATCAAATTGAGCCTCTAAACATACACCGTGACCCAGTATATGAAACGTGGAGGGGCGGTCTACCCGGTGTAGGTGCCCGTCAGGGTGCCTCTCGCCAGCATGTGCCCCGCCATGACCGCCAGGAGGGCCGTCCGCGTGGTTCCTGTCTTGAGGTCGAGGGTGGTGTCTAGGGCGTAGACCGTGAAAACGTATCTGTGGGTCTCGCCTGACGGCGGTGAAGGGCCGTCGTACCCGATGCCCTGGTAGTCGTTCACTCCGTTCATCACCATGTTCTCGAGCACGGGGAACGTCGGCGTGTTTTCCGGTAGCTCTGTCTGGCCGAGAGGTATGTTGAAGATGACCCAGTGGGTGAAGCTGCCGCCGGGGGCGTCGACGCATGTCAACGCGATCGATCTGGTTTCCTCGGGTACGTTGCTCCACGCGATCTGGGGCGATACGTTGTTTCCGTCCCTGGTGTACAGAACGGGTATGGTTTCACCGTCTTTGAACGCGGTGGATGTCACCGTGAGGGTCTCCGCGTCCTCGTCGCTTTGGCCCCCCATGAAGACGATGTAGTATGCAGCCGACGCGAGTATTATGACGGCTCCCAGAGCTAGCAGGCTACGCTTATTCATGATAACTCCTGATCACGTAACCTAACTATAATCGGTTTCGGTGGCGGTTGGTGCGACCGCCGGGATTTGAACCCGGGTCGTT
>CAZCKR010000009.1:0-1991 GCA_964499305.1 uncultured Candidatus Bathyarchaeia archaeon
CTCGGCGAAGAAGCTGGCGACGTCCCTACTCAACAGGCTGGGCCAGTGCGTGCTCACCTGCCCGACCACCGCGGTCTACAACGGCTTACCGGCTGAGATGGCCGACGCCATGATCGACGTCGGCAAGAGCGTCCGGTTCTTCGGGGACAGCTACCAGACAAAGATGCGGATGGGCGACGGATGGGAGGCACGGCAGCGGTTCTGGCGGATACCCGTCATGGAGGGCGAGTTCCTGGTCGAGGAGAAGGTGGGCGCCAAGAAGGCGGTGGCCGGCGGCAACTTCCTCATCATGGGGGAGACCGAGGCGGCGACCCTGGAGGCCTCCGAGAGAGCCATCGAGGCGATCCACACGGTGCCCTACGTCATCACACCGTTCCCGGGGGGCCTCTGCAGGAGCGGCAGCAAGGTGGGCTCCACCTACGCGTTCCTGAGGGCGTCAACCAACACGCCTTTCTGCCCCGCCATCAAGCATAGCCTGAAGGACAGCCAGGTGCCGGAGGGAGTCAACTCGGTCTTGGAGGTGGTGCTCAACGGCCTCGACGAGCCCTCGGTGAAGAAGGCGATGGGCGTCGGCATAGAGGAGGCCACCAAGGTGGAGGGCGTGAAATGGATCACGGCGGTCAACTTCGGGGGCAAGCTGGGCAAGTATCAGCTTCGCCTCAAGGACTGCGTGGGAGGCGGCTAACATGAAGAAGCTGATACTGGTCCCCAAGGAAGTCACCGCGATACCCGTCGAGGCCGAAGTAATCTCCCCGACCGTCATAGCGGGCAGGACCCTGGACGAGGTTCAACGGCTCAACGTGTACCAGGGAAAGGTCAAGCTCACGTTGGCGGACCACTTCGATGTATCCGGCGAGGTGGCGGAGACCCCGGCCGAGCAGATGATCGTGGTAGACGGCGACGCCCCCCACGTCAAGTACATAGGCGCAGCCATGGACGCGGGGAGACTCGTCGTTAAGGGAGACGCCGGGATGCACACGGGCTCCCAGATGGCGGGAGGCGAGCTCACCGTGGAGGGCAGCGCAGCCGACTGGGCGGGAGCCGAGATGAAGGGCGGGGTGCTACGCATAGACGGGGACGCGGGGCACCTGCTGGGCGCGGCTTACCGCGGCAGCAGCGAGGGCATGACCGGCGGCTGCATCGTGGTCAGCGGAGGCGTCGGCAGCGAGGCCGCGAGCTTCATGAGGCGCGGCATGATCGTCGTCAAGGGCGACACGGCTCCGTTCACCGGCGTCCACATGAACGGAGGCGAGATACTCGTATTCGGCAGAGCCGGGAAACGCCTCGGAGCCCAGGCCAAGGGCAACGGCGGCTTCATGGCTTGCTTCGGCGGAGTCGAGGAGCTGCTGCCCACCTACATGTACAACACCACCTACAGCCCCACCTTCATGAGGCTCTACCTCAGGCAGCTGGCGGAGACGTTAAACGTCGAGGAGGCTCTCCGGTACCTAGACAAGCCCCTCAGGCGGTACAGGGGCGACCTGGCCGTTGGGGGCAACGCCGAGATACTCATCGCCGAGCCCTGAGTGAAGCCGTGTGAAGATAGGGATACTGGGAAACGACGGGAAGGAGTGGCACATCCAGAGGCTCCTCGGCGAGCTCCGTAGCCGGGGCGCCGAGGCCTACGTCTTCCCTGCTACCAGGCTCGTCTCACGGATAGCCGCGGAGCCCAAGGTATCCGTCAAGGGCTACATGATCGAGGACTACGACGCCGTGATCGTGCGCCGCATGCCCGGGGGCACCGCCGAGAGGGTCTTCTACAGGATGGACGCCGTCCACATGCTGGAGGAGTACGGCGTCTACGTCATCAACCCGGCGCTCAGCATAGAGAAATCGGTTAACAAGTACTACACCTCGGCGCTTCTGGAGAAGGCAGGGATAAGGTCTCCCCGCACAGTCGTCACGGAGAGCTTCACAGAGTCCATGAGGGCCTTCGAGGAGCTGGGGGGCGACGTCGTGGTGAAGCCGCTGTTCGGCTCCCTCGGCGCGGG
>CAZCKR010000009.1:2091-7692 GCA_964499305.1 uncultured Candidatus Bathyarchaeia archaeon
GCGAAGAGGTCGAGACGAGCCTGAAGGCGGCCGAGACGCTGGGGCTGGAGTACACGGGCGTGGACCTGATGCGCTCCGACATCGACGGGACGCTGTACACCCTCGAGGTGAACAGCACCCCCGGGTGGGAGGGGCTCCAGAAGGTGACGAGCGTCGACATAGCCGAGAGGCTCGTCGAATATGTTCTTGAACAGCTCAGGTGAGGTGGCCTCTTGAAGCCGAAGGACCGGGACATGGTCGAGACCCGCGACGGGCTGATGTTCGTCGTCGTGGGCTACCTGCATCCCCCCGGCAGGGTGACTGCGTACCTGAAGTACGTCCCCACGGCTGAGGGGAAGTGGGGCAGGGGGGACACCCGGTACACCCGGGCCCTCCGGTACTACCACGTCACCCAGGTCGAGAACACGTACGGCTACCTGAGGGAGAACCACCCCGACTACCTCTACGACTGCCCCGTCCGCAACATCACCGTCTCCTGTGTGCCCCTAAGCGACGTTAAACTCTACTACGACCCGGTCGAGAGGGTCGCCTCACTGATCCGGGAGGGCGCGTCGGACCCCTTGGAGGAGAAGCTACTTGGGCTCGTCGAGTACCTTCAGGAGCATGCAGATGTTGAAGGTAATATCGGCGTGACCGGCTCGATCCTGACCCGCTCACACAACCCGGAGTTCTCCGACATCGACACCACCGTCTACGGGCGAGAGGAGTCACGGCGAGTGAGAGAAGCCGTCCTTGGAGCGAGGAAGGAAGGCGTCATCCGCGGCCGCAGCGAAGAAGAGCTTGAGAGGTGGGCCGTCCAGCGCGCGGAGAAGTTCCCGCTGAGCAGGGAAGAGCTCAGAAGGATCGCGTCCAAGAGGTGGAACTACGGGTTCTACAGGGACACATACGTCTCGGTGCACCCGACGCGGACGGACGACGAGATAACCGAGAGCTACGGCGACTACGTCTACCGTCAGCTGGGCGAGGTCGAGGGCACGGCGGTCGTGTCCGACGCCGAGGAGTCCATCTACCTTCCGGCGATATACAGGGTGACGGACTCGAAGCTAAGGAACCGAGTGGCAACGATATCCGAGATAGTGTCCTACGAAGGCATTTACGGTGGCCTGTTCGATGTAGGCGAAAGGGTGGAGTTCAGAGGCATTCTGGAGAGATACATGGGAAAAGAAGAGGGGCACCGGGTGGTGCTGGGTGGAGCGGGCTCCACCGGCGGCTACGTGAAGTGGGCCTAGTCCTCTGGGAAGGGAGTCCACTTCTCGTTCAGGTACTTGGCTATGCCCGACGAGTCCATGGGGCCCACGGACACGGTCCAGCCTGACAGCTCCTGTATCTCGCCGCTGAGCCTGGCTGACCTCCCTGGTATCACCAGGTGGCGGTGCTTCACCTTGTCGCCTACCTTGAAATCCGCTAGTGCCTCGGCGACCGTGTCGGCCGTCATCTTGCGGCCCGCGACGGCGCTCTCCACCGACATGCCCTCGCTGTCCACGACGAGCAGGTAGCAGTTTAGTTTAGCCGACTCGATGTCGGAGGCCACCGTGTAGTAGGTCAGGGCGAAGTTGGTCGTCAGCAACACCGGCGCCAGCTCGTCGGGTTCACCGAAGACACCCAGCTCCGGCTCCACCGACACCGGCTTCCGCGGGTCGGTGTAGATGTTGTTTCTGAGGATGACCTGCGGGAGCAGCGCCCAGCCGCTGATCCCGTGAATTATCATGGCGTCGGCGAACCGGTCGATGCACAAAGCCGCGAGAACGGCCTCGTTCCACTCGTTGATTATCGTGTCCTCCTCCTCAACCGTCCACGCCACGAGAGGCAGGCCCAGTATCGGGTAGCCCAGGTGCTCCTCCTCCTCGTTGATGGACTGCCATCTTAGTTTTACGAAGTTGTTGAGGTTGGCCGCCATGTAGTCGATGGGTTT
The DNA here is from genome assembly GCA_964499305.1 of uncultured Candidatus Bathyarchaeia archaeon. Lineage (GTDB taxonomy): Archaea > Thermoproteota > Bathyarchaeia > TCS64 > TCS64 > RBG-16-57-9. Next base: position 4,004 of record CAZCKR010000009.1, read on the forward strand.
GGTGCCGGGATCCACCACGATGTCCTTCACTCCGTACGCCTCAAGCGTGTGCGTTATGCTCTTCAACGTGTCCAGGTCCTGGGGGGACGACGCGACCAATGGGCAGCCGTACTGGAGAGCCAGCTCAGCCATCTCCTTCCAGTTTTCCTTGGTAGCCGCGTAGATCAATGGACGCTTATCTGCGACGACCTCCAGGCCCCTCTGCATCAACTCCGGGCTGTGGGTGCACAGTATCAGGGGCTTCTGGGTCAGCTCGCCGGCCTTCCCCACGGCCGCTGCGAAGGTGTCGGGGTCGCCGCTGGTGCTCCTGACCGCCAGCATGTCCAGAGTGAGCTTCATCCCTATGTACTCGTAGCTGAAGTCGTTGACCACGTTGACTCGGAGCTCGAACTCCTCGTCGCTCATCTCGTCGCTCACGTCGACGGCTATCGCAGGCTGGTGGAAGTACGTGAACTCGTGCCTGAAGAACACGTACTCGCCGCCGAGGGTCAAGGCGTTTTCCCCTACACCCACCTCCACCGCCTTCACCGCCGGCTTGAGCAATGCCCAGAGATTATCGTATGCTTCCTTGTTCTCGGGCTCCAGGAGAGGCTTACATTCATCCAGCAGGGCTTCCCTGTTAACCAGCTTGGCAGCGAAGGCCATGCAGTTGGCCTCGCCGCATTCTCCGCAGTTGGTCCTGGGCAGTCTCTGGTAGATGTCTATTGGACTCAGTTCTTTCGCTGGCATCCAATCCCTCCTACATCCTCACCGAGACCCACTCCGTGGGCTCGGCGGGTTTATCGTCTTTCATCAGATGATTGATCGTTGTCTTCAGGGCGTCCACTGCGGCTGGGTGCATCATCATGAAGTAGTCTACGCCGGCGAGGAGCAGCGTCACACCGGTGATGGTCTCCCATATGGGTCCCCTGAGCTCCCTTGGGGCGAACTCTGGCCCCATCTTCATCCAAGCCTCTCGGGCGGCCCACGCGTTGGTGGTGCCTGAGCTCAATGGGTGGTTGAGCTCAGGGTCTCCCTTTAGTCCAGCGAGGCGGCATCGCTCCATGACGGTGAAGGCGTAATCCAGGCCGTAGCCGAGGGCGGCGGTGGTGGTGTCCATGAGTATCTGCTCCTTGGGGACGAAGTCGTAGAGCTTCCTGTTGAGCTCTCTGGCCTTGTTGACATCCATGCTGGTGAACGCGATGACACAGTTGTCGGAATCATTGACGAGCTTGGCTGTGCCCTCTATGTCCATGTCCAGGGTCACCGAGTTGATGAGCAGCCGCTCCCCCTCGATGTTCTCACAGATGGCCTTGAAGACCTCGTAGTCCTTATGCGGGTCTCCACAGCCGCCTATGCTGATGGGCACGTCCACCGCCTCCAGCACCGCCTCTACCTTCTTCAACGCCGCCTTGGGAGTCGCGTCCTCTATCAGAGGATCTATCGTGAGGAGATGCACGTTAATCATCTCGGCGCCGAACTTGTCGACGCAGACCCGAGCCCACTCGCCGGTGTCCTCCAGGTACTCCCTGAAGTGCATCTTCACGGCCTTGCTGAGAGGCACCTTGGGCCAATCGAAAACGTCCAACGCTATAACAGGCTTGTTCGGAGTAGCCGCCTGGAAGTTGAAGAACGGGGACACCTTCTCTCCGCCGACGACGTACGACGTGGAACGCGTGCCTCCCTCGGCCTTCGTGGCCCCGAGCTTCACCTCGACGATGCTCCCAGGGTACTTGCTCACGGGGACGCCCGCCGTCTCTGGGATTAGCTCCGTCGGCTTGACCACAGGGGCGGCCGGCGCTAACCCCGGCACCGCGGGCTGCATCTGAGGCATTCTCATCCCCATGGGCGAGGCTGGCCCCCCCAGCAGGCTCGTTATCCTGTTAGCGGAGTCCCTTATCAGGGCGAACTCGAAGCCTAGGCGCGCTAGGAGCGGTGACGAGACGCCTCCACTTCCTCCCTCCACGCTGAACTCTATCTCTTCGAGTTCGATGTCGACGTCCTCGAGTTCTATCTCCTGGAACTTGGCTAGTTTCTCCAGTAGGCTCTTGTTGAGTAGCAGCTCTATGTCTTTGGGCTTGACCATGGGTGGATCACTCCTTGTCAACTTTGATGATTGCCTTCTCAGCCTTGATCTTCGCGTTCTTGAGGATTATCCGGATGTTCATGCCGCTCGGCAGCCCAGGGACGGCGCCAGCCGGTAGCTCCATGGTGGGCATGGTGAACGTGGTAGGCATCTGCTGCGGGTACATCATCTGCTGCTGAGGCGCCGCAGGCGCAGTCTCCACCGCTGGCTCCTCCTTCCAGGTGTCCACTATTGGGTGGCCCCTATCCTTGAGCCATTCCTTGAGCTGGTCGAGGGTCTCGACGTCTTTCTCCGTCGCTATCTTGGTGACTATCTCCTCGGGCATGTACTCCTTGATCCTGTCCCTGATCTCCTCAGGTATCCAGACGACGCGGTCCCATCCACCGTCGGCCTGCATGAACTTGGGGCTCCTCATGTACTCTATGCTTAGCCCGTGGAAACCGTCCACCTGCCTGCCGCCGGCGGTGAGGTCGCTGATGGTGACGAAGTTGAGGCCATTCACTGTCTCGCCCTTGTAGTTCCTGTGCACGACTCCGTAGCCGTCGACCTCGGGGATGTAGAAGAGGCATCCCTCGAAGCAGCCGCAGCTGGTGTGCGGGTAACCGAACGCGGTGTAGAGTTGGACGCGCTCGATCTCGCCGAGGCTCTTCTCCCTGATGACTTGGTTTACTCCCTCGTACTCTCCCGTGACGTCGTCGATGAGGGCGCCCTTCGGTATCTTGAAGACGGGTCCCTTGGGGTCCACTTTATCGGTGGCCCTTCCGTCGAACCAGCTGATGGCGCCGCAGTTCGCGTACCTCTGGGGCGTGATGACGCAGAGGTGGGTGGGCGCGAAGCTCTGGCAGAGGCTGCACCCATAGAACACGTCGACCTCGTCGTCGCTCATGCCCCTGGCGCGGGCGTCCCTGGCATCGTATATCTCCATCGCCCCGGGGTACATCTCCTTGACCTTCTCCGGATCGGTGTAGAACGTGATCTGCATCTTCTCGATGAACGGCAGCTCGCTCTTGTAGAGCCGCATCAGCACCTCGCCGAACACCTTGAAGCTGTTGAAGCCCTTCTGGTAGCTCTTCTTGCTGAGCCTCATCTGTATGTCGTACCGCTGGTTCAGGTGCATGAAGCCCTCGATGAAGTTGACGTACTCGTGGAGGCGGCGCTCTATCACGCCTTCCAGGTCCTTCTCGAGCTCGGCTCCGCCGACCTCTATGACCATGCCGAACGGCGTGTTGGTGCCCTCCGGTAGCTCAGGGAGATCGGGGCCGACGACGGTCATCTTACCGTCCTCGATCTCGTCCATCGGCTTCGACTGGACTAGCTCAAACTTGTAATCCTCCCTTGGGCCGCCCAGCTCGATCTGCATGTCGCGGCCGCGTATCCTTTCTCCTTCGTAGATGATCCCTACATCCACGGGGATGTCCTCGAATAGACTCATCTATTTTCCCTCCTCCAACTCTTTGATTATCTCATCCAGCGCGGTCAGCCAGTTCTTCACGGGCATCGAGCCCATGGACCAGCTGGCGTTGGGCTGGTACGTGTTACCCAGTGAAAGGGTCCTGAGGTCTTGGGCGAAGCTCTTCAACCCAGACTGGACCAGCCACTCCATGTAGTACAAGGACCCCACGAA
>CAZCKR010000009.1:7792-17201 GCA_964499305.1 uncultured Candidatus Bathyarchaeia archaeon
CGAGGCAGCTACCTTGGGCTGAGGTATCACGTGGGCCTTCTTCGGCCCCGGAATCTCGGCGGTCTGTCCTGTACGCATCTTGGCTGACATCACGACTTCCTCCTTACCATCCTGTCGAGCAGAGTCGGATCCAGCATACCTATCTTGCCTTCCTCCCAACCCTTATCCTTGATGATGCCGAGTACCTCCTCCTTCATCGTGAACGGAACGTCGGCCTCCACGCGGACGTATAGATGAAGGTCGTCGGGCATGGCGCCGTAGTAGGTTTTATGAAGGTCGATGTAGTGGCTTAGCTTGACTGCGCGGCCCTTGGTGGTGTCGTTAGGCCTCATGCTGAGCTTAGCCGTCATGACCATGGCCTCCTCCAGAGTCTCGGCCGAGTAGAATAGGTGCTCGGGCACTGGGCCCACGTACTTCTCCTCACCCGTCCTGGCGTCCAGCGTTATCCAGTCCTCCTCCTTGTCGGCCCTGCCGAGCAGGTTGCGCCTGTACTTGGCGCCGTGGGGCCCGACGATCACCGGGATTCCGAGTCTCCAGCAGCCCGACGCGATGCTCGCGGCCTTCTGGGACATGGCGCCCCAGGCTATGCCGACGGCGCCCACCCTGTTGTAGATGTAGTCGGCTATCTCCTCGTAGTTGGCCCTCAGAGGGCGTTTAGCGAAGATGTTGGCTATCTTGATGGCGGCCCCCGTTATGTGAGCGTTTGATACACAGCTGCCTATGTTGAGCAGGCCGCCCGCGTCGAAGTTCCCGGGGTACTTCTCGTAGAGGTTCAGACCGTCTTCGTCTTTCCTCAACGCGAGGTCCATGGCGGCGCACCCAGTTGCGACCACGATGAACCTCCGCTTCAGGAACTCCTCTGCAATATCTGCCACCTCCAGACCTCCCCTGGGGTAGTTGGCGCACCCGACCAGAGCCACAATTCCCGGAATCTCTCCGAAAACGATGCCTCTGCCGACTTCCCTGATCTCTACATCAGTAACCGCTCCGCGGCCCACCCGTATCGCGAACGAGTCCGTCATGCCTTTCTCGTCTGCTGCCTTCGTCAGGAAGCTGACCAACGGTAGATCCTGGGGGCAGGCACTCTCACATCTTGCACAGCCAACACACATTGGCTGGATCTCCGCGAGGGCGTCTACGCTCCCTTCAGCCGCGGCCTTCACTGCGTCCATTATGGGGAGGTTGTTGGGACAGGCCCTCACACACTCCATGCAGCTGCGGCAAGTCCCCGCGAGCTCGATGAGCTTCTCCATCGACAGCGCCTTGAACCCCGCCCTCTTGGGCTTCATCTTCAACGCAGTCTTCACGACTACCTCGCCCACCTTATCGGGCTCAAGTATGAGCACACCGGGGGTTCTACCCTCAACCAGGTCATCAACGATCTCGTCTGGGGGATCATGGGTCCGGTTGGGGAGCCCGAGCATGCTCTTCTCGCTCGTCGCTATGACCGGTGCCCCGATCTTCTGCGACTCGTCGACGATGTCGGTGCGGAGGCACTGTTCATCCACGACCACGACGTCAGGTATCCCTGTGCGGATGTACCGGAGCTGCCAGGAGATGGGCCCCAATACCTTCGCGCGTTTATCGTATCGGCTGTTATCGTGGGCTGTGCAGCAGAGGCCCCCTACCTCCACCTCTTCTAAGAGCTTGTTCTCCATGAGGTAGTCGATGATGTCCACGCTCGGGAGCACGTTGTGCCCTATGCACATTATCACTGCTTTGGACGTGTCGATGGAGCCGAAGCCTATCTCGGTCATGGGGGCGTCCGCCACGCCTTTGGGGAAGTCGAGGGTGGATATCTGGCATGCGTCCGCGACCTCCATGGCGACATGGTCTAGCATCCCCGCGTGGAAGGCCTTGGACTCGAAGTCGATGTTGTCGCCTTCCTGCCCCGTGTGCGCCGTGGCGGTTAGCTGGACAAGCTGGGTCTCAACGTAGTCGAGGGCGTCCTCCAAGTCTCTCAGAGTTTTTGGCCTGATGCCGCACACGAGCCTCGTGTTCGGAGCCTGTACGTTTGTGTTTATGGCTATGTCGAGCACGTGGTCTCTACCATACACCTCGATAAGGTGGTCCATCATGTGCCTGGCGTGGGCGCAGTGTGTCGACGCCCCGATGCAGCACGCTAACAGTACTATGCGTGACTGCTGGGCCGCCATCGTGAGGCCGCAGGCGCCCTTCTTGTCGCCGGTGAGATCACATTTACCGAAGGTGCAGAGGCAGCAGAGGTCGCATAACGGCATGTAGAACGGCTTGTAACGTTCCAGAAGCTTTCGGTCCCAGTCCCTTAACGTGCCGATTGACGGGAACGGCGTTGGCCCCATGGGCTCGTCCCACTCGTCGTCTACGATCCTTCCAACCTGGATGTCCAGGCCCTTGAACACTCCGATGCTCGAGGATAGCTCATCTATCTTGAGTCTTAGGTCCTTCTTTGTCAACTCCCTTCACCCTTGGGTTCGTATGGGCAGAATATGTGTTTTAATACTATTTATAACATTTACAGTAATTAGCTATATATAGGCATATTTAGTATCAGTTGATAAAAAATTCTAAAAATGAGTCGTTGCTATAAGTTAACCGGTGGTTAAATGGCCGATAAAAGACCAGCATACAGCCAACTAGTTAAGGACATCAGAGCCAGCAAGTTCGTCCTCACCGGCGAGCTGGAGCCCGAGAAAGTGACGGGCCTAGAGGAGGTACTCATCAGCGCCAGGGCTATGAAGCCCTACGTGGTCGCTGCCAACGTAACAGATAACCCCCTAGCCTACGCGTACATGAACTCCCTCGTACCCTCGTGGGTGGTCCAGAAGGAGGTGGGGCTAGAGACGGTATACCAGATGACTGTGAGAGACAGGAACAGGCTCGCGTTGACGTCAGACATACTGGCGGCTTCGTACCTGGGAATAAAGAACATCCTGGCGATCTCTGGGGACCACACGGTCCTCGGCGACAACAAGGGCGCGGTTTCGGTGTACGACGTGGACTCCGCGCAGTTCGTATACCTGCTGCACAAGATGATAGACGAAGGCGTCGACATCGCCGGGAACGAGATCCACGGCAACGTCGAGATAAACGTGGGTATAGCCGCTAACCCGAACGCGGACCCGCTGATGCCGGAGGTGCTGAAAGTAGGTCGCAAGACCAAGATCGGAGCCGACTTCATCCAGACACAGACCATGTTCGACGTCGACAAGACCAAGGAGTTCCTCAAGGAGGCGGAGAAATACAAGTGCCCGACGCTCGTCGGCGTGTTCCCGCTGAAGAGCTACGGGATAGCCGACTTCTTCGACAGGTTCATACCAGGCGTCTCCGTGCCCACGGAGCTGCTGGCCAACATGAAGAAGGCCAAAAAGGAGCCAGACAAGGAGAAGCGCAGGCAGCTATACGACGAGGTGAACCTGGAGTTCTTCAGGCCCTTCATCAAGGAGATCCGCAAGACGACGAACGCGGCGGGGATACACGTCATGGCTGTCATGTATGAACGGATATTCGAGCCGTTGCTGGAGGCGTTATAGGAGGAGATATGAGATGATAATCACAGAGCAGAAGTCGATGGATGAAGTCCAGGAGATGATCGCACCCTACGAGAAGCTGTTCATAGTGGGCTGCGGGACGTGCTCCACCAGCTGCCAGACGGGCGGCGAGGACGAGGTCAAGGAGATGACCGAGAAGCTCGGCGACAGGGTCGCCGGCTGGGCCATGGTGGAGGACCCGTGCGACCTGAGGCTCAACAGGCGGGACCTGAAGGAGCATAAGAAGCAGATCGCCGACTCCGACGCCATACTTGTTATGGCGTGCGGGGCGGGGGTCCAGACAGTCGGCACGTACAGCAACAAGATAGTGCTGCCGGCGCTGAACACGCTGTTCATAGGAGAGACCGAGCGCCTCGGCAAGTTCCACGACATGTGCAAGGCCTGCGGCGACTGCATCCTGGACGAGACCGGCGGCATATGCCCCCTGACCAGGTGCGCCAAGGGGCTTCTGAACGGACCCTGCGGCGGACAGGTGAAGGGCAAGTGCGAGGTCGGGGACTACGAGAACGAGTGCGCGTGGGTGCAGATCTATGACAGGCTGAAGGAGCAGGACAGGCTGGACCTGTTCACCGTCTTCAGGCCCCCGAGGGACTTCTCCAAGAAGACCCTGAAGATGCACCACATCTTCTAACTACTTTTCCCGTTTTCCTTTTTTCAGATGCTCCTCGAGGATAGCCGGTATCATGTCGGGGGACTCGAAGGCGTGGATGCCCTCCATCGCGTCCAGCCGCGCGACGTTGTCGGCGTCCTCTCTCCGCACCCTGAGCCTCATCTTCTTCCCGTTGGGCAACGTCGTGGTGGTCTCGCCTTCCCTGAAGTCTACCGGCATGATGTACACGGAGATGTAGCCTTTCAAGGCTTGGAGCGCGGCGTTGGTGAGCAGGGTGTCTGCGACCCCGACGGCCAGCTTGGCCACCGTGTTGCTGGTGGCGGGGGCTATCAGCACGAACATGAACTCCCCCATCTGGAGCCTGGCCGCGAGGAAGGGCGTGTTGGCGTCCACCTCGTTCCACACCTTGTCGAATCTACTCAGCTCCTTCTCGACCCTGTAGTACTTTGCCACCGTCGCCCCCGCCTTGGAGAGGAAGACCTCGATCCTCAGATCCGGGTGCGCATGTTTCAGGGCCTTCATCACCTCTATGGTCTCGTTGAGTTTGTCGCCGGAGCCCGTTATACCCCACGCGATCTTCATGCCCGTTCCTCCATGTACTCCATGAGCCTGTTCACCGTCTTCCTCATGCTCTCCTCGTCCTCCCTGATCCCCTCCATGCTGTCCTTGGACCAGAGGGAGGCGCCGAGGTTGGCGCCGAAGAAGCCGCCGCTGAGGGGGATGGCGCCGTTCAGGGTCAGATACGTCTGGATCTGCTGCAGCGCCAGCTCCTGTCCCCCGACGCGGTCGCCCTCTACCGCGATGGCGATCCCGGGCTTGCCCCGTAGAGCGTCCCTGTCTTGGGCCATGAGCGCCCTCGTCCGGTCCATGACCGCTTTAATCTGTGCGCTCACCCCGCCGTTGTACACCGGCGTCGCAAAGACAAGGGCGTCGGCCTCCCGGATGAGAGGGTAGAGCCCCGTGACGTCGTCGTCGATTATGCACCCCGCCTCCTTGAGGCAGTGATCACAGTGTATACAGAACCCTATCTTCTTGCCGCGTACGCCCCAGAACACGGTCTCGAACCCCTTCTCCTGGAGCATACCCAGAGCCGCTCTGAGCACGTACTCGGTGGTCATGGCGCGGGGGCTCCCGCAGAGACCCAGAATCATGTGACTTGATCGCCTCGAAGACGTATATTGTTTATCTCAAAGCGGCGACAGAATATATATCCTAAACCAAAACCATATTTCAACTCTGCAACCACCAACACCCAAACCACCACAAGTCTTCAGCGCGCGCACCCGTCGCAACCCAGAAACATTAATAAAAACCACGGCTTCCCGCCGTCAACTGCATGGCTTTTTTAGGTTTTGTTATTATGCACCACAGTGATGACTACGTTCCCCTTTTTATGCCCTTTATCGACATATCTGTGAGCCGCGGCAATTTGTTCCAACGGATAGAGTCTCCATCATCGTAACCCTCTGGTCCGCCCCTTGGTTTTCCCAGGTGTTTCTGTGTGTCATCATCGAAGGCTCGTTTCATCACGGGCACTAGCTCAGGGATGTCATCCAGCGATGCCGGTTTTACTTGAATAGCTTGACTGTGTTCGTTTTCCGGTTTTTCACCGCTCATTTGCATAGTGGAGCCCGAGTTGTTTGATAAACGGTGCGTATTATTCACACAAATGTGAGAGTTTCCCAATTTGGGATATGTTTTCTAACTCGATCCCAATTTGGTAACCCATTGGCTAAGAGATAATCAACATAATACCTTGAATATTTTATTTTATCATATCTATGTTAAAATATGGTGCTGCACGTGGGTCGATTCAATAATCTGAGTTTATTTGGGTCGCCCGACTCAAAACCTCTTGAGAAAAGATGAAAATTGTCTCAAGCTGGTATGGTGGGCTGGGAAAAGAATATCCACGTGTAACGTATATGCTAATGCAGGACTGGGGTATCGGGTAATGATCAACGAGATAGCTATGGTGCTGATGTTTGCGGCGCTGTTCATACTGTTGCTCTCCGCGGTGATCGTGGGGAGCCGAGCCAAGAAGGCAACGACCCATCCAGCCCCCGAGACGGTGGAAGAGCCGCCCAAGGAGCCCCCGAAGACCCGGGAACCCTTGGCGGAGGAGCGCCCCTCCGTGGAGTTGGAACCGGCTTCCGTGTCGATGGATGTCTTCAAGGAGGAGCCACAACTGTATACGCCTGAACAGGAGTTCTTGACTCCCGAACAATCGGTGGAGATACCTGGACTTAGGTTAGAGGCGCCTGAAAAGGAGGTAGAGTTCTCTGAGCCGGAGGTCGAGTTAACTGAGCCAGAGATCGAGGAGTCTGTGCCAGAGATAGACGAGGAAGAGCCAGAGGCACTTGAGCCAGAAGTCGTCCTACCTGAGCCTGTATTACTTGAAACGCCGCGAGTGGAGGAGCCGGCTGTGAATGATATAACCTTTGTTGATACGTACAGGGAGCCTGACTACTTCAAAGACGATGACGTGAGCCCCGTCCAAGGCGTGACGACGTGCCCCCACTGCGGCGAAAAGGTGCCCTCCACCATTTACTGCATTAACTGCGGGAAGTCACTGAACGAGTGAGCCGTTCCAAGAACCTTCTTGAACAGCCTTTTTAGATATGGATGATTCAAATCTTTCCTGAACCGAGATGCCGAGGAACAGAGTGAAGGTCACCGTCCAGAAGTGCGTGGACCCCGCCATCATCTTCGACGGGAAGGTCCCCAACATGCCCGGAAAGGACGAGCCCTACAAGAAGTGCAGCTTCGAGGAGGGACGAACGTGGATCGTGGAGAAGAACATGCAGATGCCCGACGGCTTCTGCGGCTGGGCCTGGCGCGACCTCTACAAGGACCTTTCCGTCATGGTCATGGGCGGCGACTTCGACCCCTGGGTCGAGAAGGGCGTCATGTACACGTCCTGCAGCGACGGGATCAGGCCCGTCAGCTTCAAGCTGGAGAGGCTTGAAGACTAACCTCCTTTTTATTGAAGGTACCCCTGAGCGGGCCCCTCGAAATACTTCTGGAATATCCATGAATTCCTGTAGACACCGAGGAAGCAACGCCAGCAGGTAGATACGAGCGGGTTAACCGGGCCCGACTCTCTTCCTACACTCCTCCAGTATCTTCTCGAGGCTCTCGGACCTGCCGACGGCCAACGCCTTCTCGATGAACGGTATAGCCTCGCCGTGTCTGCCTTTAATGAACAGCACCAGCCCCTTCATCTGGTTGGCGAGGGGGTTATCGGGGTCCTGGTTCAGGGCCTCCTCGAAGGAGCTCATCGCCTCGTCGTAGTTCTGAAGGTTATAGTCCACCTGCCCCCTGAGCGTGTAGGATATTGACGACTTGTTCAGCTCAAGGGACTTGTCTACGGCTTTCTTCGATTCCTCCAGATCGCCCATCCTCATGTGGATGATCCCTTTGATCTGCCAGTTCAGGAAGTTGGCGTCGTCGAGGGCGACGGCCACCTCCGTGGATTTCAGGGCCTCCACGTAGTCGCCCGTGCTGGCGAGCGCCTGGGCGTGTAGGTTCCAGAGTCCAACGTTCTCGGGCTCCTGATCGATGGCCTTGTCTAACTTTTCAGCCGCCTCCTTGAACTTACGTTGCCTGAGGAGGGTGATGCCCTCGTCGGCGAGGTTAGGCTGTTTCTCGTCGGAGCCCATGAATATGAAGACACTGTTAGTGGTTTAGGTTTTTCCCCCACTTTCATACAGGGGTAACACTAACACCTTCATTAATTTTATTATATACGTGACTCCTGTGACAGGTAGGATGAAAGATAACGAGTTTTCGCCTTGTGGCACCGTCTGCGACGACTGCCACTGGTTCCTTGGGGAGAAGCAGCCCCAGTGCCCCGGCTGCAAAGCCGTTGAGGGCAAGCCGTTCTGGGGGACCTGCGAGACATACACCTGCGTCAAGGATCACGGTCTGGAGCACTGCGGAGTCTGCGGCGAGTTCCCATGTGACGACTTCATGTCAAGGTATGACCCGAGCGAAGGCCCAGAAAACGCCGTGCTTAGGGCGGGGCTGCTTGCGTACCGCGCGAGGCACGGCGACGAGAAGACGGTCGAGCTTGCCCGGGGATTAGATCATAAAAAATAGTTAGTGTTGACCCCCGTTTTCCATCAGCACCTCTGCCTCCCGTCTAAGCAGTAGCGGGTAGAGGGCTGCGACGAGTAGCGTCAACGCGCCGCCGATGAAGGCGGGCGTGTCGAGGCCCACTCTCTCCATCATGGCACCCCCCAGGATCGGGGAGACGACGCCTCCGCCGTTCATGGATATCATCCTCAGGCTGTTGGCGGTGGACTTCTCGTCCTCGCTTATGCTCCTCATGAACATGCTGGTGATGAGGGGGTCTGACATGAAACGTGTGCCCATCCTGAGCACGTAGAATACGGCGAGCACGCCGAAGCTGGGCGAGAGGGGCATCAGCAACAGGAACACGGCGGACAACGCGATCCCGAAGGTTATGCTCTTCATGCCGCCGAGCCGCTTAGCGAAAGACGCGGCGGTGCCCTTGGAGAGAGCCATCGCCAAGTTGGATACGAAGAAGAGGGCGCCCAGCCCGGCGGAGGCCACCCCGAACTTCTGGTTCACGTAGTACGGGAAGAGGCTGAACATGATCCCGCCAGCGACGTTGGCTAGAAGCCCGATTCCGCATATCTTCAGCACCAGCCACCTGGACTTGAGGTTGAACCTGAACTCTCTGGACAGCCGCTCCTGAACGCCTAGGCTGGACATGTAGATGAAGAGGTACTGGAGAACGAAGAGAGACCCCGCGATAACCATGGTGTACCTGTACGCCGCGTTCAGACTGATGCCGAGCGTGTTGACCATGAACGGCGGGACGTACCCCGCAAGGCTGCCCAGACTCATCGCCGAGATGTTGATCAGCCCGTAGAGCCCGAACGCCTTATCCATGTCGTCTTTCTCGAAGAACGACGAGTAGAGGGGGGTGAACACGGTGGCTGCGGCGTTACAGACACCGATGAGCGCGAACGACAACGCGAACATCTCGATGCTTCCTGCTAGAAAAAACGAGATCATCGACAGCGACACGGCGGCGAAGCCCGCCAGTATCATCTTCCCCTTTCCTATGCGGTCCGCCAGAATCCCGCACGGTATCATGAGGATGGTGGCGGTCAAAGCGTTCATCATGAAGATGGTGCCCAGGCCCTGGCCGTCGAAGCCGAAGGACACAAGGTAAAGCTGCATGACCGCGTTGAACACCCCGTTTGAGACGCCGTTAGCGACGGCGCCCGACAGAAAC
>CAZCKR010000009.1:17211-28915 GCA_964499305.1 uncultured Candidatus Bathyarchaeia archaeon
GCATCACGCCGCCTAGGAAACCTGGTTTTGGCTCAAATGCCTGGGGCTGTTGAAAAGACTTGGGGACCTGGGCTGCCTTCACCGGGTGGCCCTCCTAGTTGTAAGGCACGAACTTTCCGTAGAACCTGAGCACCCGGCTCAGTGTCTCGTCGAGGGAGACGGCGTCGCCCTCCTCGACGTTGATTACTCCCTGGATCGACTCCAGTTTCCTGAGGTTTACCTCGCTTATCTTTTTATCAACCATTTTTCGTCGAGGCAACCTCGGCTTCTCTGTTTATAAAGCGGACTCAAGTGTCATAATCGCTTGAAATAATCACAGGGAGTACTCACATCTTGTGAGTGCCATACGTGTTTTACATTTAAAAAGGGGAAAACAGGGTATTCCACAAGTGACAGGTTTGGGAGAAGTCTACGTAGACAGGAGAAGGATGCAGCTAGACGTCGTCGAGGGAGACCTCGTCGTCGAGGACGGCGCCGTTGAAGCCCTGGGCCCAGATGGGCTGGTTAAGGTACAGGGAGACGTCAGGTGCACGGGCGACTGCGACTTCCTCTGCAGCGTCGAGGCCAACAAGATCGAGTCCCGGCGCGGAGACATACTTGTTGAAGGCGGCTTGAAGGCTGAGACGGTCGAGGTGAGGAGAGGCAGCCTCGAGGTGAGGGGAGACCTGGACGCCAAACAGCTGAGAGTCTCCAAGAGCCTCACCACCCATGGCGCAGTCAAGGCAGAGTACGTGAACACCGGCGGAACCTTCAACTCCCGGGGGCCGGTGGAGTCTCACCGCATCGTCGTGGGCGGAAGCTTCCATGCAGAGACAGACGTGAACATCGACAACATAGACGTGGGCGGCTCGGCCAAGATAGGCGGCGAGACCAGAGGCACCAGCATCCGGGTAGGCGGAACCTTCACAGGAGAAGGCCCCGTGCTGGTCGATGACGTCGACGTCGGCGGCAGCTTCAAGGCCAACGACACCGCCGACATAGAAAGCATAGACGTCGGCGGAACCGTCAGGCTGTCCGGGGGCAGAGTCGCCAGAACCCTCGAGGTGGGTGGCTCGCTGAAGTCCTCCGAGCCCCTGGAGTTCGGCGACCTGGACGTAGGCGGAACCATATCCCTCTCGGGCGGGGAGGGCGGCGACATCAGCGTAGGCGGCACCCTCAAGAGCGACGGAGAGCTAAGGTTCAAGAACATCAACGTAGGCGGCACGGTCAGGATCGACGGAGACGCCGAGGGGGATAACGTCTCGGTGGGCGGCACATGTAAGGTGTACGGTAACCTCAGCCTCAGCGAGAGGCTCAAGGTGGGAGGAAAGGCGGCCGTCGACGGGGACGTTAAGGCAGACTCGATAAGGGTCGGCGGCAAGCTGGAGGCGTACAAGGCCGAGGCCGACAAATTCATAGAGGCCACCGTTCTGAGGACCAGGCACGGCGCCAAGGCGACGCGTATCGAGATAGGCCGCAAGGGAGAGGTCAGGGGCCCCCTGATAGGCCAGGTCGTCGTCGCCAAGGAGCGCAGCGAGCTCGAGGACGTCTGGGCTGACGAGATACAGCTCAGAAGCAGAGCCAGAGCCGGGCACCTCTACGGGCGCAGGGTCCACCTGGAGCACGGCTGCGAGGTCGAGGGAGTGACCTACACGGAGGAACTGAGGAGCGAGCCATCCGTCAAGATGAGGAACGTGCCTCAAAAGGCTGAAAAACTGCCCGACCCACCCTTCTAGTGTTGCGCCATGGAGAGAAGAACCAGGTACGACATCTACCAGGACATACTGGAGACCGTCCGCAGGCGCGGCGCAACAGGGATCACACGGATCAGCTACGGCGCGAACCTGCCGGTGGACCGGGCGAAGGAGGCCGTCGAGTTCCTCAAGGAGCGTAAGCTCATCGACGAGGAGGAGTACGGCGGCAACATGAAGTACGTCATCACGGGCAAGGGCGGCCAGTTCCTCAACGCGCTCAGGACAGTCAAAAAGTTTCTGGAGAATGAAGGCGGGGAGTTCTAGCGGACTCCTCCGCCGCCTCCGCCGAATCCCCCTCCGCCTCCGAACCCGCCTCCCCTACCGCCGAACCCGCCCGAGCGCCCTCCTCTGCTCGGTATCGCTGCGGTCCTTATCGGCATGAAGATGTAGGGCATGACTGGGACGAAGCGGGCTGGCGCGTAGGGCAGATCCAGCCGCTGCATGGCCTCGGCCACCTTGTCGCCGACGCCCAGCGCCGTGCCGTAGACGAGCCACATGCCCCACATGTTCAGGTCCTCGGTCTCGTAGCGCTGGAGCTGGCTGAAGTCCGAGAGGTGCCTAGTGAAGCTGCCCCACTCAAGCTTCTCCCTGTAGGCGTCCTCCTTCCACCTCCCGAACAGGGTCGTGGGGAACATGAAAGCTATTATGCACTGGATCACCGGTATGGCGCCGTACCAGACGGCCTCCAGGAGGATGCCGGACGCGTTCTCAGTTGTCACGAGGAACAGTATGGAGGCGAAGAAGACTACTATGGAGGCTCCTAGGAACGGGAGTATGCGGGGCCTGCCGTTGTATGTGAACTCGTCGGCCACAGCCTTGCTGGGCCCACTCGTCAGCCGGGCGTAGTCCATCTGCAGTTTGACGACTCTCCGCGCGATCTCAGGGTCTTGCCTCACGACCTCAGCTAGGCCTCTCAGGTACTGGGTGTTCACCACCCCCTTGACGCCGAGGTCGTCCATGTACTCCACCACCTGAGACTCGTACCTGTCCAGGCCGCCCCTGTCGAGCACCGTGATCACGAAGTCCTCCTCCCCCGTCATCTCGATGCTGATCTTCTTCCTCTCGTGGAGGTCTAGGAGCGTGGCGTAGAGGCCGTCGTCGTCGTAGTCCCTGGCGTCGTTCTTGAAAACCAGGTTAACGAGCCAGGGCTTGCGCCCGTCGTTGGGGACCGTGCTCAGGTAAGTGGGGACCGTATAATCCCTCTCCTCGCCGTGTCTCCTGTATATGTAGAGGAAGAGCACGGGCACGCCGAACCCTAGGAGCCTGTTGAACCACAGCACCCCTGTGGCGGCGGTGTACTGCAAGCTGTACCAGAAGTTCGCGTCCTCGGTCTTCTTCCTGACGTCCTCCACGGGCGTCATGAAGCCGCTGAACTCGTGGCCCTCGTTTATGAGCATCTCTATCTCCAGCAACTCGTCCTTCGCGAGGTTGCCGCTGAAGGTCATCCCGACGCTGTTCTCCCTTCTCACCAGGTTTGGCGGGTGGGGGTATACCTCGTCGATGTATCCGGGATCAACCAGGGTCACCTGGGCGTTCCTGTAGGGTATGTGTTCGCTCGCCAGCTTGAGGTTGAGGTGGGTGTTGGCGGAGTCGTACTCAAGGGGGGGCCTGACCACGTAGACGTACACGACGCGGTAGGTGCCGGGATCGTAGTAGCCTGGGTTGAAGGCGCCCACCTCGCTGCGGTAGGCCAGCCGCTCGACGTCGTAGTAGTATGAGCCTGGGCTATCAGGGTACGATACGTCTCCGCCCGCGTCCTTGACGTAAGCCACTGTGCCCGGGGGGTTCACGATCTTCACGAACTCTATGTGAGGGTAATCCACGTACCCCAGAGTGAGAGGCGCGTCCCAGTTACGGAACAGGAACCTCTTGCCGTCGACGTTCAGCCGGTAACTGAACTCCTCCACCAGCGTCCCGTTGGGGTAGAGCGTAGCGATGTAGTCCGTGACGTACGCCTCTTCCTCGAAGAGCCCCGAGACCGCGCCGGGGATCAGCTGGCCCCCCAAGGCGAGGAGAAACGCTACGACCATGTACGTGGCTATCTGCCGTTGTTCCGCCATCTACTTCACCGAGACGTCCGGTCGTCTCTCTATCTCTCCCTCGAACTCCAGGTAGCTGAGCTTCCTGGCGCCCGTTGCGCCGGCGACGACGTTGCTGGGTATGGTGTCCTGCATCGTGTTGTACTCCTGGACGACGTTGTTGTAGGTGTACCTGTGGCGGGCGATCTCGTCCTCCACGTCCACGATGGCCTCCATGAGGTCCTTCACGTTCTCGGACGCCTTCAGCTCCGGGTACGCCTCTGCCACGGCGAGCAGGTTATTCACTATCGCCCTGCTCTCCCTGTCTATCTCGTTGACGCTGCCCGGGTCCGCGTCGGTGACGCCCGCCCTCAGCTTGGCGATGCTCTCGAACACCTCCCTCTCGTGGGCCACGTAACCCCTCACGGCGCCCAGGAGCTGCTCGACCATGTCCAGCCTCTTCTTCAGAGCCACCTTTATCTGGCCCATGTTCGCGTCGGCGGCGTTCCTGTACTTGGCGAGCCTGTTAAAGATCATTACGACTGCGTAGGCGACAACCAGTACGACGCCTAATAGGACGTAGTATACGGTCTGCAAGGTTGATCACTATGTCTTCTAAAACACGCGCCGATTTAAACTCATATACAGGGAAACCTCAAATCGGCGACGCTCAACCTTATTCAAGTGATTGAAATGACGGATTACTCAAACCTCACGTGGGTGGAGGTCGAGGAGAGGCTCAGAGAAACCAGGCTCGTGGTCTTCCCCACGGGGAGCGTGGAGCAGCATGGCCACCACGTCGGCGTGGGCGCGGACTGGCTGCAGGCGGACGAGATTGCGAGAAGGGTTGGAGATAAGTGTGGAGCCCTCGTGTTGCCGACGCTGTGCTACGGCGTCTCCGGGCACCACAAGGAGTTCCCCGGCGTCCTCACCATGACGTTCGACACCTACAGGAGGGTCATAGGCGAGATACTCGAAAGCCTGGCCAGGTACGGCGTGGAGAAGGTGGTCTTCGTCAACGGCCACGGTGGAAACGCGGGGGCCATAGCGGAGGCGGCCAAGGAGGCTCGGGACAGGCATGGGATGCTCTGCGCGGTCACCCACTGGTGGGACGCGTTGAAGTCGGAGAGCATCTTCGGCCACGCCGCGGAGGAGCACGCGGGCTACGCCGAGACGGCCCTCACCCTCGCGTCGAGGCCTGAGGCGGTGAGGATGGACAAGGCGGTGGTCAAGGAGACCAGGCAGGTGGACACCGAGATACAGCTCATCAGGGCCGGGCTGGCCAGGTTCAGGGGCGGCGTCGTGAGGATACTCCTGCGTACGATAGACGTCACGGACGTCGGGTCCATGACGGAGGCGCACCCCGACGAGGTGCAGACCACAAGCGACTACTCGATGATCACACCAGAGTACGCTGAGACGCTCATGGGCAGGGTCGTGGACTGGCTCTGCGAGTTCATCGAAAGCTTCGAGGGGTTCCAGGCGCCGCCAATCGAGAGGGTTTACCCCTAGACCCTGAGCTCCACGGACACGGCGTCTCCGGGGCTCAGAGCTAGGCCCCCTATCTTTCTCGGCAGAATCTTCACGACGGGCTTCGGCCTGGGGGTTATGTAGAGGGAGAGCCCCAGCAGAGGCTCACCGTCCAGGGTGAACCTGAAGCCCCGTGTGGCGGCGATGGCGGCCCTGTCTTTGACCTCCTTCACGTCGGCGATGGGTTGACCGAGGAGCTTCACCGTCCCGACGGTGGGCCGCCCCGTGTGGAATCCCAGCCACCCATAGTATGGGATGCCGCCGTCAACTACGCCGGGTTCACCGTTCAACTCCCCGGTCAAACCCACTCCACGAGAATTTAGCCTCATCAGGGCGTACTCGGGCTGGGTCCACACCACCTCCCCCGCGATCTCATCCACGGGCTCCGTGTCGGTGAAGCCGTTGAGTACGTTGATGGGGTGGCCCCCCCTCGCCCTGAGGGGGTCTGATGGCTCCCTCACCTCCAGGTGTATGTGGGGCGACGTGCCCCAGCCGTAGTACCCCGAGCGTAACAGTGGCCCCAACTCCTCGCCCAAGTCCACGTGGTCCCCCGTTGATAGGTGGGTGTCGACGTGGAGCAGCTTCACCACGACGCCGGGGTTGTCGACGGGTCTGAGGAGCGTGACGACGTCGTACCCGGCGTCCTCGAAGCCCCTGCCCCTCGGGGCCTTGACTCGCCTGACCCTAAGTACCTCGCCCTCGACGGGGGAGGGCGCCTCGCCGCCGAAGACGATGGAGGGGTAGATGTCGACGCCGGACTTGAGCCTGTGGCCGGGGTATGGGCTGTTGAAGAGGCTGAAACGCCCCTCCGGGGGGCAGTGGACCCTGACGCCCATGGACTCTGCTACCTGTGTCATGCCTTTCAACGTTTGACGTTTCTAGGAGTGGGCGCTGCCTGAAATTGTTTTCCCAAGGGATAAATACGGTTTTAAATGGATGCGCGCGATATTGTGGGTGAGTGTTCATGGAACCTGCTTTAAGGGGCATACTTGAGAAGGTCATAGACGAGGAGCTGCTCGACGACAGGCTCGTCGGAAACTACAGGATATTCACACAGTTCAGGAACGCGGGTCTGATCGAGAGCGTGCCCAGCGCCATGTTCGGCCGCATATACACCAGGGCCTACAACGCGTGGCTGGAGTACAAGGCGGGCGACGACAAGCCCCTGAACAGGCACGAGGCCACCGAGTTCAGCAGGATATTCGAGACGCGGGCCCTGGAGATAAGGTCCAGGCTCACCGAGATATCCAGCCTCTGACCGACAGAGTCATAGTTGTCTAAATCCACATCAGTGTGCATGGGCGAGGCATTCGTCTCCGACGAGGAGTACCCCACATACTTTGTCACATTAGAGGGTATGCGGGAGGCTGTGGCGGCCGAGCTGGGGCCCTTAGCCGGTGAAGTGCTGGACGTGGCCACGGGGTCAGCCTACTTCGCGATGGCGTTGGCAGGTAAACACCCAGACATCCATGTAACAGCCATAGACATCCACGGCCTTGAGACCGCTAGGGAGAACGTGGACGAGAGGCGGCTAACCGACAGGATAACCTTGAGGGAGATGGACGCCACGAGCCTCGAGTTCGAGGACGGAATCTTTGACCACGTGGTGAACTTCCTGGGGCTGGAGGACATCCACATGACCAGGGGACGGGAAGGGGTGGAGAAGGCGTTCACGGAGGCCCACAGGGTGCTGAAGCCCGGCGGATCGTTCTGCTTCGTGGCCATGCCCAGCGACGAGGCGGAGACCCAGGCCCAGCGAAACGAGGTCGAGGTATTCTCCTGGATATGCGACGCGACGTGGCTGACCGGGGCCGAGTACATGGGCCTAGTGTCTGACTCGGGGGTGGCCTTTGAGTACAGCAAGGTGTTCAGGACAGGGAGGAAGCTCACCGTGGAGCAGGCGAAGGAGGAGATAGGGTATGCCTGCGAGAACGTCCCAGCCATTTACGGCAGGCCTGCGCGCGGCTTCGACGAGGCCTGGGAGAGGTTCGGCGACAGTATCATGGTACATGGGATGGGTCACTACTCAAGGCTGGAGCTCTTTGTTACATGGAACAATTAATTTAAAATTTGATGGTGTATGCATGCTGTGGACTTCAAATGGAATTTTTCGAGATCAAGCAGCGAGTCAAGTGTGAAAATAAACAGCAAGAAGTGTTAAAACCTGCTTCTCTGAAGGCTCCTAAAAACCCAAAAATAGGTGTTTAATCTTGTTTATGAGGCAAGGATGCCCGGCGTGCTCACTAAAGTATATATTTAGCAATATGCGAAGCTTCCTATGTTCAAACCGAACGCCAGAAAAAATACAATTGGTTTCTGGGTAGGCACAACCATCGGACTGGTAGACATCTTCGGTGTCGGCCACATACTACTTGGTAATCGACGGAGGGGATACGTTTTTCTCGGGATGACCGCGATACTGTACTTCCTAGGACTAGTAGCCACCCTCTTCTCAGAGGGACTCTGGGGATATCTGCCGCCGGTATGGGGCGTCATGTGGCTAGCACAGACCTACGACCTCTACAAACTAACTAAAGAAAAACCGCGTGCACCAGAAGAGTAACATAAACATGATGACGTATCGACGGGACATAGATCGAGCATATGAACGGGTCCGCGGGAAGAGCCGGGTCATTCCTTCGCCCTATGGCGACATCGAATACACCGAAGGCGGGGATGGGCCCCACGTCTTGGTGAGCCACGGGAGCGGCGGAGGCTACGATCAAGGCGAGCTAATCGCGCAGGCGTTCCTCGACGATGGCTTCCACTGGATTGCCCCTTCACGCTTTGGCTACCTGCAGTCGACCTTCCGCGAAGGCAGCACCTTCGACGACCAGGCGCATGCCTACGCCGCTCTGCTTGACCATCTCGGCGTCGAGAGAGTCGCGGTGGTCGCCGTTTCCCACGGCGGGCCTTCGGCCCTGCTTTTCGCTGTCTTGTATCCCGACCGGGTCTCTTCGCTGACCCTCATCTCGACGGGGGTGGTGACGGCGTCCACGGAGAACCAGAGACAGGCGGATCAGCAGGGCAGCGCGCTTGCCACCATCTTCAGGTACGACTGGCTCTACTGGGGCATAGCCAAGCTGTTTAAAAAGAAGTTGATGGGGCTCATGGGGGCCACCGACGCCGTCATCGCGGAGCTGACGCCCGGGCAACGGGAACTGGTTGACCGCATCATCGAGGAGATGAACCCCGTCTCGCCGCGGGCCGCAGGCGCCATGTTCGATAACCGCGCAGCTCTGCCGGGCGACAGAATCGCAGCGATCCAGGCTCCGACACTGATATTCCATGCCACTGACGACACGCTGCAGCGCTTTCACAACGCGGAGTTCGCTGCCACCACTATTCCCGGCGCGAAGCTGTTTAGTTTCGAGAGGGGAGGCCACCTCCTCATGGCAGTCGAGCAAGAAGCTATCCGAGAAGCCGTACAGAGACACATCCGGGAACACGCGAGCTAGCATCTCGCGCATGTTGTTTAACATGAAACACGAAGAACGTAAGGCACTGTCCAAGGGGCTGGCAGTCTTATCCACGACGATGTTGGGTTATGTGGCTGTCTTTGCGTCATATTATCCATTATAAATTTACGTAGATTCACCGGTGCTAGGCGTTTTTTTAGAGTCCGGCTACATTGTTTTATTTCATCTACAGCATCACTGGAATAGGGTTGGTACTAAAAAATGTAAAAAAGTGACAAGAACCAGCCTCTTAATCTCAACTGTTCTCGTCTATCTAGTCTGGATACTGTTGAGTCAAAGACATTGAGACATCAATCTGTCTCCACTGGGCGATTGATGCTGTTCGATTCATCCTAATAGGTTGGTTAAAGATAATGGGTTTCACTGAAATAGATTTCAAGCTAAGCACAGCTTAAAAGTTTAAACGGGGACACTTCCGAAAACCCAGTAATATAGGGATCGGACGTTTCAGAGGGAAGCTTACAGCCGGTTTACAAAAATATTTTCCAATTATCTGCGTCTTATTTTACAGTCTCCACACCAAACGGCGTCCTCCACCCCTTTTATCCCCCTAGCTGGAGTGCCTCCTATCCACACCTTCTCCTCTCGCTGTATATGGTCTTTACAAAGGGCTACACCGCAGAACGCACACATGGCTGACGCCTCTTCTCCGCATTTAAAACACTTCATAGCCTCATCTACCTCTCAGACACCGCGAGGATTAATCAAGGCTTGCTCTTTACCTTGCAGCGAGTGACGACGTATCGTAATAATGCCGATGATACCCCCGATAACGGATAGGGGAATGAGGTACCAATACGATACGTACCAAGGATCTATTATTCCGGGGACATTCGTGTCGCTAATCTCTAGGCGGTACTCCCAATCATCATCCCCTGTAATCAGATACCGCTCGAATTCAGTCGCTACACCTGTACCTTTATGAAGAATGATCTTAAAACCCGCGTTCAATCCACCCTCAAACCGAGAAGAGAAAAGGACATCATCTTTTCCAATCGTGATATTTGACGAATAGTCAATCCCATAGCTTGGAGCCGTCTCCATCCAGTTCTCCTCTAACGGCATTAGAGCTCTCCAATGCTCCTCTCCCTTCGGGTACAACAACATCTCCCTCAACGTCACGTTCTCTTGAATGGGTTCGCCGTTGAGAAGCACATCACAGACAGCGTCCTCGACCTCGAACGCAATCGTGCCGTTAAAGTACATTCTCTCATTGACCTCGGTGCCCACGACATTGAATCTAAGTATATCACCTGGTTTAATCTCAGTGAAAAACTCCCAGTTATCCGCCTCCGCTACATAATACTCTACCCAGTCGCCCTCTTCGATGCCTAAATTATACAAAGAGTAACCCAAACATGGTATAGCCAACGAAGGCAAGACTAATACAGCGATTAATAGCGGTAGAGCCAGACGCCCTTTTTTTTCATTTTTATTTACCAACATAACTTTTCTCCAAGACCTCATGCCCAACCTGAACAGGATCCTGTACTAGGGATGGGAAGGGGAGGGATTCGGGTCCAAACCGTCAGGTGGCGGGATATCTTTGCAGTAGGTCCATCTCTGGCCCTTGGCGATGGACGCTGTTTTCTCAGCTGATATGCCTAGGGACGATGTTGACAGCTTGAAGGTGATGGTCGAATTGAGCATGTATCTCCGAGTGGTGCCGTCTGGCTGGTAACCCACTGGGGAGCCGGTGTTCATGACGGGCGTCGAGACCAGTGTCTCGTCTCCAGGCGGCACTGTGTAGGTGTTACCACCTAAAGCCATGCTGTAGTAGTCTGTGCCGTTGATGAGCATGCTGGCCTCGATGCCGCTTACAGTGACTGGGTTGTTTGTGGGGTTAGTGACCTTTGTAGAGACGATGAATATCGTGGATGATGTGCTTGCCTTGTGGAGTATAACTCCTTCAAAGGTGACGTGGACCCTGCTTAAACCACTGTATGGGTTGTAGACGGCTATTCCTGCCCCTATCAGCACGATGATGAAGCCGGGTATGAGTAGGCGTTTATCCATTTCTGGCAACGTGGACTAAGCGCTTTATATAAAGTCTATCTTTCAGAACATGCATACGATATCATGTTTCATTAAGGAGGTTAGGGGTTCCCGGGCCCCTTGGTACACTGGCTGGCGTGAAGCATGGCTCCGGTGGTTGATTTCGAGGGCTGGGATTCCCGTATTATTTAAAGACTCATCTACTGTGAATCCAGGTTGGGAAAATATTCTTTAATTGTACCTCTTTGTGTAATCAGCGATAACATGAACCGGGATCGCCAGGGTATCGTGTTTGTGGCTTCGTTTCTAGCGGTGATTCTTCTCATTGACATTATCTGTCACCGTT
This sequence comes from uncultured Candidatus Bathyarchaeia archaeon, assembly GCA_964499305.1. Taxonomy (GTDB): domain Archaea; phylum Thermoproteota; class Bathyarchaeia; order TCS64; family TCS64; genus RBG-16-57-9. The sequence continues at coordinate 28,313 of CAZCKR010000009.1, forward strand.
TTCAATATCTGCGCGTGCATGTGTTTTATCTATTAAACCATGGAACAAACAATGGATGCTTGGTCTCGATACTGTATGCAGGTATGAGCCTGCGAGCTATTAGCTCCCGAGTTACGATGAAGACCAACAACCCAGACAATTGAACCAGAAACAAGGGCACGTTCAGGCCCTCGGCGACGCCGTATGCGTCTCCTCCATACAGGAACGGCCCTATACACAGGTTTAGTGGGTCAGAGATTAATAGAAACAGGGTTAACCAATAAGCGGTTGCGCTTATGAGTATGTGACGGTCGATGAATCTGTCTATTGAGAGCAGCATCACCCATCCCAGAATTGGGGTCACTATGTTGCTTGTTCCCGATATTATGAACCACTTGAAGCCTTCCCTTAGCTCCACGGGGGTCTTGAAGACTACTTCGAAACCGTATGGGTGAACGACGAAACGCCCAAACTCGTTATAAACCATGCTGGTGATGACGTGCAGCCCCTCATGAATGGTCATCAAGATCATGAAAGCGATGAAGGCTGTTACCAGTTTTACAGTTTTGGCCATTTGCTACCTTACGTTTTTGGCTTTTTAATAAACCTTTACCAACTGAATCC
>CAZCKR010000010.1:0-17023 GCA_964499305.1 uncultured Candidatus Bathyarchaeia archaeon
GGATGCAGGCCAACTGGGAGGCCATGATGGAGTTCGCGCCCATCCACTCTGGGAGCCCCGAGGAGGTGCAGGCCATCCGGTTCATGCAGAGGAAGCTCGAGGAGTACGGGCTGGAGACCCGGATGCACTGGTTCGAGGCGTACCTGAGCGACCCTCAGTACAGCAGCCTCAGGATAACGCACCCCGTGGAGATGATTATCCAGTGCACGCCTTACAGGCAGGTGGGCACCACGACCCCCGAGGGCTTCGAGGCCGAGATGATCTACGTGCCGCCCGACGAGATAGGGTACGCCGAGTGCCGTGACAAGGTGGTGCTCTGCGAGCAGAAGACCAGCGGAGACTGGATGGGGCTCAGAGACGGGTTCCTCCTAAGGCTCCAAGAGATGGGCCTAAAGGGGCTCGTGGTAATCGAGCAGGACGACTACATGTCCACAGTGGTCCACCAGCGGGCCGACTTCAGCGTCAGCGGCAGCCCGACGCCGGAGAACATCGGCGACATCCAGACCATCCCAGCCATCCTTCACATCAGCAACCGTGACGGGCAGGCCCTCAAGAAGCTGGTGAAGCAAGGAGGAGTCAAAGCCCACATAGTCTCGATGATGGACACAGGCTGGAAGACCCTGCCGCTGCTGGAGGCGGAGGTCAAGGGAAGCGCCGAGCCTGACAAGTTCATCCTCGTCAACGCCCACGTGGACACGCCGCCGTTCAGCCCGGGCGTCGTGGACAACCTCTCCGGAAACACCGCCATCATGGAGGTGGCGCGGCTGCTCCACGCCAACAAGGACAAGCTCAGGCGAAGCGTCCGTTTCGCGATATGGACGGGCCACGAGATAGGACGATACGCGGGCTCCACGTGGTACAACGACGCCATGTGGCACGATCTACGACACCATTGCTTCTGCAGCCTCAACATCGACAGCCCCGGCACAGAGGGAGCCACCGGGTTCAGGGCCGTCCAGGTCACCGAGGTAATGGACGTCGCCCAGGACACCATCGAACACGTGCAGGGCAGCAGGGTGGAGGATCTCAGGTGGGCGACACGCGCAGGCGACGGCAGCTTCTGGGGCACAGGGATGCCTCACGTCAGCGTAACCACCAGCAGGCCCCCCGAGCTCTACGATCCCCACGTCAATTACAGCGGCGGCGGCTGGTGGTGGCACACTCCCTACGCGACCATGGACCACGGCGACGTCGACGTGCTGGAGATGGATGTCAAGGCGGAGCTGGGCTTCATAGTCAGGATGATCAACTGCCCCGTGCTGCCTTTCAGCTTCACCTGCTACGCCGAGCGGATGCACGGCATCCTAGAGGAGATGCAGGAGAACTCCGAGAAGGTCCGCGCCTACTTCAACCTCCACCCCGTTATAGAGCGCGCCGAGGAGTTCGTACGGCTGAGCAGGGAGCTGGACGCAGCGATAGAAAAGAAAGCCAAGACGCTGTCTGAGCCGGAGATCCAGGAACTGAACACCCGCCTAATGTGGGTTTCCCGACACGTCAACCCCGTCGCCCACAGCAACGCGGGGCCCAGCGAGCAGACGACCATGGAGACCTTCGGCGCCCTACCGTTCCCGAGGATATCAGGCATCGTCGACCTGGCAAAGATGACGCTGCACCAGAGCCACGAGTTCAAGCTACTCAAGAACCACCTGCTCAGGCAGAGGAACATCGTCGAGGAGGGCTTCTACCAGGCCAACATGCTCATAGAGGAGACCTTGGCCGACCTGAAGTAGCCGAGATGACCAACCCCCCTCTTTTCCGCGTCGGGCTGCTCCTGACCGAGAGATGCGATGTCGCGTGCCGCCACTGCTGGTTCAGCTCATCCCCCGACGGGGATGCCTCCATGACGCTTGAACAGGCCAAGAGGTACGTCGACGAGGCCGCGGCCAACGGCGCCAGCTGGGTGAGCTTCACCGGCGGCGAGCCCTTCCTCGTCTACGGCCTCCTCCGGGGCCTCACAGCGTACGCCTCCAGCAGGGGGCTGCTCAGCGAGGCAGTCACCAATTGCAACTGGGCGACAAGCAGGAAAAAAGCCTTTGAGCTCCTGTCGCCTCTCAGGGACGCCGGATTGGACACCCTGAACATGAGCGTCGACGACTTCCACCAGGAGAACATATCTTTAGAGCGGGTGAGGAACTGCTACGAGGCGGCCACGTGGCATGAACTGAAGCCTGTGTTGATGATCGCCGTCAAAAAGGGCAGCGTCATAACCGCCGACAGGATCGGGGAGATTTTGGAGGACCCCAGCATCCAGGTTCTTGGCGGTGAGAGGGTGCCGGACCCCAGCGCCCTCGCAATGGAGACGCACTTCACCCCCGTCGGCCGCGGCGAAAAAATACCCAAACATGAGTTGAGACACATACACGTCGAGAGTGAACCCTGTAGACAGCTGCTCACTGACATCGGTGTGCGGCCCAACGGCGACGTGATGCCGTGCTGCGGCCCCCTCGGGGCTCAAGAAGACGCCGCGATCGGGAACCTCGAGGAGGAGAGCCTACGCGAGATACTGGATAAGGCTTGGCTGAACCCCAGGCTGCGTGAGACCTACGAGACGGGCCCCCGTCAACTAGATGGTTCATACGTGAGCCGCTGCCACATGTGCGTCGAAGCATACCGGAAGGATAAAGGGAAGGAAGGACCCTGTTAAGGGTCCCAATGGCAATACTTGCTTGGCCCCGGTAACACCCAAGGGCTTGTCTATGGATCGTTGGCTGCCTGTAAAAGATCAAGTGTGTAGCCGCATCCTACACACTACCACGACTCAAGCCTCCGCCTCAGGAACCCCACCTTGCCCACGTAGGTGCCGTCGAGGGTGTAGACGTCGAAGTCGTCCATGTTCACGGCGTCGGTCCTGAAGAGGGGCCCCAGGAGGCTCTTGGGCGACTCCGTGTTCACCGGCAGCCCACCTAGGAGGTCGTTGAACATCGGCATTATGATGATCTCTGGGCTGCCCGGCTGGACGAGGTAGTTCTCCTCGAACGCCTCGAGCGGGTCATCCTCCGTCTTCACGTTGTCCTGCTCCAGGAACGCCTTGGCGAGGCTCTCGGGGTCGCATCTGCCCCTCACCCACGCCCTCTCCGTCACCCTTATGCCGAGGGGCGTGTTCAGCATCACTGTGGGGTGGTTGTGGGCCATAACGACGCAGTCCACCGCCATTATCTCCGGCGGGGGCCAGGCGTGGCCGTGGAGGCACGCCACCTGGAAGCCGTCGCCGATTATGACGCCTTTCGAGGAGTGGAGGCTCACACCGTCCGGTAGGTACCTCTGTATGTTGGCGTCGTGGTTGCCCCTGGTCACGTCTATGCGGTCCACCGCGTCGAGGAGGGCCTCGAAGAAGCGGGGTATCTCCCGCTTCTCCTGGAAGCTGGTGGCGGGCACGCCGTGCTTGATGTCGCCCACGAGTATCAGCCTGTCCGGCTTATGCATCTCGAGGAGAACTAGGAGCTCATCAAGCATCCTCGTCCACTGATAGGGTATGTTGATGCCCTGCTTTGCCAGCTCGTACTCCATCCCCAGGTGCAGATCCGCCGCCAGCAATACACGCTCCCCAGACTCGACCATCAACGCGGGGTGGGGCGTCAGCAGGCGGATCATACGCGGATCACCATGTGCAGCGGAGTTTAAATGGTTCACGTGCCATGCAGTGCTTAAAAATAAAGAGTAGTACGCCCCAGTTCATTGTGATGTCGACGCCGCTGAAGGAGCACCTTGTGCTGGAGCAGGTGCTGGGTGAGGTCAGGACCCGCAGGGAGCTGTCCCGGTTCAACTGGAAGCGGCTCATGGACGCCTTCGGCGACAGGTTCACGCGGGCCTGGAGGCTGGTGACTGAGCGCCGCGTCAAGCGGTACGTCTTCAGGCCCAGCGGCAGGGAGATCTGGATCGCCGTGGGCAACAACGCGGAGTACATGATCTATCCCCGCGCCGGGTACTGCAGCTGCAGCGACTTCTACTTCAGGGTCCTCGACCAGGAGGTGGCGGTCTGCTACCACGTGCTCGCCCAGAGGCTGGCGGAGGCGCTGCGCCACTACGACACCGTCCTCGAGGACGACGAGGCGTACCAGGAGCTAATGGGCATCTGGAAGGAGTACGCCGTCGCGGACGGTAGCTAAACCTTTAAGGAGAGACGCTTTCTAGTGTTGCTGATGACCATAAAGGTGCTCTTCGGCTTCGTGCAGAAGCTCGTCTTCGTGTTGGGGGTCACGGCGCTCGCCTTGGCGTTTATGTATATGTACAGCGTCGAGTCCGGGAAGAGCGTCGAGTAATAAACTTATACGTGTCACTCCCATTCCATTCTGAGCCCAATGTCCATAGACGACATCATTAAACGCATACTCAGGCTCAAGCCTAACCTCACCGAGGTCGCCGTGAGACAGTTGATAGACGAAGAGCGCGCCAAGGCGGCGGGGCTCCTCACGGAGGAGGCAGCCGCGCACCTTGTGGCGAGCAACCTGGGCATCAACGGCGCCGGGGAGAAGATAGAGGCGAAGCTCAAGATAGGGGACCTGACGGCCGGGCTCAGCGACGTGAGCCTCACGGGCCGAGTCATCCACGTCTTCCCGAGCCACACCTTCGACCGCGACAACCAGCGAAAGGGCAAGGTGCTGAGGCTCATCATGGGCGACAAGACCGGCACAGTCACCGTGGTGTTCTGGGACGAGAAGGCCGACCACGTGGAGGCCAGCAAGCTGGCGCCGGGCAAGATCATCCGCGTCCTCCACGGCTACAGCAGGGAGCGCAGGGGCAACATAGAGGTGAACATGGGCAACAGGGGCCAGATGTTCATGGAGCCCATGGACGCCGTGGACGAAGACTTCCCCGCCCTTGACACGTATTTCGTGACCCCCGCCGGCGTCTTCAAAGAGGGCACCGTCCACATACAAGGCGTCGTCGTGGACAGCTTCCCGGTGAACACCTTCGTCAGGCAGGACGGCAGCGAGGGGCGGGTGAGCAGGCTCGTCATCGAGGAAGGCGGCGCCAGGATGAATCTGGTCCTCTGGGACGATAGGGTCGACGAGTACGGCGGCATCGAGAAGGGCACAAGCATAAGGGTGGTCGCCGGCAACGCCCGCACAGGCAACATGGGCGGCCCCGAGGTCCACGTGGGCTGGGACACCGTGATAATCGAGGTGGAGCACGGCGTCAAGCCCGACGAGCCGGTACCTTTCTGGACCAAGATAGGCGACCTCCGTGAGGGTGTGGGCAGCGTAAACGTCGCGGCTCTAGCCACCCAGGTGGGGGAGCAAAGGGAGTTCGTCAGACGCGACGGCTCAGAGGGCAGAGTCGTCTCTGTGCTCTTGGAGGACGAGACCGGCACGGTCCGGCTCAGCCTCTGGGACGACGACGTGGATCTGGTCGACAAGATAGAGGAAGGCAGCGTAGTGGTCGTCGAGAACGGCTACACCCGGGCCGGCTACGGCGGCATAGACCTCAACGCCGGCCGCAGCGGACGCATCCACATCGACCCCGACGACCTCGAAGTGGACCTCCCCGAGATAGAGCGCAAGATCACCCGCGTCGTCGACCTCAGGGAGGGCCAGAGGAACGTCACGGTCCGCGGCCAGCTGCTGGACGACCCGGTGCAGCGGGACATAGAGACAGTGCGGGGCCCAGCCACGGTCACCAACTTCCGCATAGACGACGGCACCGGCGAGGCGAGGGTGAGCCTCTGGAGGGACCACGCCGAGGCCGCGATGGACCTGACGGCGGGCGCGGAGATCAGGCTCGAGTACATGAACGTGCGGGAGCCCTTCGACGGCTTGATCCAGGTCAGCAGCGGGACGTTCACCAAGATAGTTGTTGAACGAGAGTAAAACGGTAAAAAAAGAGGGGTTACTTCCCCTTTTCGATCTTTGTAAGGCTCTTCTCGAAGATCTCTAGAGCCGGCTCCACCAGGTCGCTTGTTATGGTGAGGGGGGGCATCCACCGTATGACGTTTATGCCGCAGTTGACTATGGCGAGGCCGTTCCTGAAGCACTCCATCATCACGTCCCCGGTCTCCTTCTGGGCGTACTCCTTCGTGGTCTTGTCCTTGACGAGCTCGACGCCGACCATGAGGCCTTTGCCGCGCACGTCCCCTATCATGGGGTGCCTTTCCTTCATCTCGTTGAGCCTGTCCTTGATGAGTTTGCCCTGCCTCTGGGCGTTCTCAAGCAGGTTCTCCGTCTTGATGATGTCAAGCACGGCCAGCGCGGCGGCGCAGCTCACAGGGTTGCCGCCGAAGGTGCTCGCGTGGCTGCCGGGCTTCCAGTCCTGGATGTCCGCGCGGGAAGCCATGACGCCGAGGGGCATGCCCGCGGCTATGCCTTTAGCCATGCAGACGATGTCGGGCACCACGCCGAAGTGCTCGATGCCGAACCATTTGCCCGTCCTTCCTATACCTGCCTGAACCTCGTCCGACGCGAACAGTATGCCGTACTTGTCAAGAAGCTTCTTGAGCCTCGGGAAGTAGCCGTCAGGGGGCACGACGTAGCCGCCCTCGCCCTGGATGGGCTCGGCGATGAGCATCGCCACCTCTTCCGGCGGCACGTAGCGGTGGAACATGTACTCGTCGATATAGTCCACGCACGCGTAGCCACAGCTAGGGCACTCGAGGTTGAACGGGCACCTGTAGCAGTACGGGTAGAAGATGTGCTGCACGCCCGGGATGAACGGCGCGAACCGCGCCCGCTGGTAGGGCTTGCTCGCCGTGAGGCTGACTGCGCCCAGGGTTCTGCCGTGGAAGCTGCCTATGTAGGCGAGGTAGCCTTGGCGGCCCGTGTGCCAGCGCGCCACCTTCATGGCCGCCTCGATGCTCTCTGCGCCGCTGTTGCCGTAGAAGAACTTCTTCTTGTGGTCACCCGGCACGAGGTCGTGCAGCTTCTCGCCCAGGTCGACGTAGTCGTCGTAGTAGAAGTCGGTGTAGCTGTAGTGGATGAACTTGTCCACCTGGTCCTTGATGGCCTTGACCACTTTCGGGTGGCTGTGGCCGACGCTGCACACCGCCAGCCCGGCGTTCATGTCGATGAACTCGTTTCCGTCCACGTCGACGACGATGCTTCCCTCGCCGCGCTCGATGACGAGAGGGTATGCCCTGCCGAAGCTCGGGGAGATAACCGCAGAGTCCCGCTCGACGATCTTCTTCGCCTTCGGGCCCGGCGGAGTTACCTTAATCTTTGGATAAGACAAATTGAATCCCTTCGGTTGAAGAGTGTACTATCAGCCTTAAAAAACTGACTTCTCTGCCGCCAGCGTGATCTCTATGATGGAGACCGGGGCTTCTCTGCCGTCGTCCCTCGTCAAGGTGTCGGTCCCCACCCTTATGTCTTTGATGACCGTGTCCTTGAGGAAGACGCTGCGGAGGAGCTGCACCATGTCGACGGCTTTGTTGATGTGCTTACCCCGGGCCCGTATCAGCACGGTCTCTGCGCCGTCGTTGAACAGGGTGAGGCATGCCACCACGTAGTTCATGATGGGCTTCATCCCCATGATTACGAGGTTACGTTTCTTGGGCTCAGGCACCGATCCACCCCCATGATTTACGAGAACCTGTGGATATTGAGGCCATAGAGCTGCGCGGGCTGTCACAAGATAAGCGTCTAGAGAGGTACGAATACACGGGCTAGAATCACTGCCGCGATCAGTAATGCCGCCGCCCCTACGACGAACTCTGGGGGTATCTTTACCCCGTTGGTCTCGTCCTGGAAGAACCTCATTAGGCCCGCGCTGCTCTGAGGCATCCCAGGTGAGCTCTTTTGCTTTTTCTTGCTCATCCCTTGTTCGCCTCCTCATACTCATGAGTGCAATAATAACCTTTCCGAGCCTCAACGCTTCTCCTTTGGGCGCATGAAGTCGGTGAGGTTGAACTGGGTTTGCTCCTCCTCCGGCGCCGCCTCGCCGAATATGGAGTCTATCTCCTCCCGCACGAGCCTTATCCTGTCGCTGTAGTACTCGCCCAGGTTATACGTCTCGATGATGCTCTCCGCGGACCCGATGTACTTCTCTATGCCGCCCTTGTGGACGGTCATCAGTATGGGGCCACCGCACCGGTCGCAGCTCCCCTTGAGAGGCGGCCGCCTGAACTTCTTGTTGCACTTGCTGCACCTGAACCGCTGCTTGGTGAAGGCGCGGAGGTTGCCGACGATGTCCTTCATGAAGTGGCTGTTCAGTATCTTCAGCGCCACGGTCTGGCCGTCCACTGCCCGCAGCTTCTCGGTGAGGTCCAGCTGACTCTCGAGCTTGTCCAGCATGGTGTGGAGCCTATTGTACGCCCCGACGTGGCTGCCTTGGTTGATGTCGCTGCACTCCTTGGTGTACTTGAAGCCCATGTACTGGGCTGCGGTGCCGAGCCTGCCGCCGAGGGTGTCCACCAGGGCCGCGAACTGGGAGGGAGAGGCTCCATCCATGCACATCTTGTAGAACTCTGGCGGGTAGCGGCCGATGACGTCCACGTTGTGGCTCTCCTTGTCCACCTCGGAGGGGTTCAGGTTAGGTATGACGAAGAGGGGCGCGTCCATGAGGCCGCCGCTCTGCTCCGGAAGGTACTTCTTGCTGAAGTTGAGCAGCGGGTCCAGCGCCATCATGACGGCGTCCTCGTCTCCGTCGCAGTTCCTGCGCTTGGCGGCGTGCCAGTAGGGGTGGGCGTAGCAGTTACGGACCCTGCTCCACCCGATGAGGCGGCCGACGATGGCGGCGCTGGTGTGGGGCGCGAGTCCCAGTATGATGTGGCCGATGAGCTGGTCCCTGTGGTCGACGCCGTAGTAGGGCTCCAGCTTGTAGAAGTCGCGGAGCTCGTCGTCGAGGAACTTGGTGGCCTTAACGAGGTAGTCGCCGCACTCCTCTGGGAGCACCACGTCCTGGACCATGAGCTCCAGCATCTGGTCTGGCCGCGTCAGCGGCTCCCCCTCTACGTCGATGGTGTACCCCATCTCCCGCAGCTTCTCTACGGGCACTCCCACCTCCCCAGGCTTGAAGTGGGTGAGGGGTATGTCAGTCAGGTCGAAGCGGAGCGTGCCGTCCTTGAAGACGCTTAGGTCGTACCTGGCGCGGAGGATGCCCTTGCCGAGGTGCTCAGGCATGCGACTCTCGTTCATGAGCCGCTTGACGCACTTGATCCTGTCAGGAATGATGCCGCCGATGTGCCTGCGCGCGTTCTCAAGCTCCTCCCTGAGATCGATCTCCGCCCAGTCGTAGCCCACCGTGTCTATGTTGCACGCGGGGCACCTGTCGCTGTCGGTGAGCCTCTTGCAGCGCGGGCACTGCTTCTGCATCACCGTGACGGCGCCACAGTTCCCGCAGAGAGCCGTCCTGGACGGGTAGCCGCACTCTGGGCAGTCCAGCCTCACCAGCTCGACCCTTATCCTGTCGCCTCGCTTGGCCCGCGTAATGTCTCTCTGGGGGCCGCCGGCGTTGCCGACGGGGAAGATGGCGTGGACGTAGGGGCTCATCTTCCTCTCCTTCGCCTTCTCGGGCCTCCCCATGCGGGCGCCCACGTAGACGTAGGCCTTCTCCTTGACCGTGAAGCCGGCCCAAAGGTTCACCTGTTGGAGCGGTGCGTCGGCCTCAGCCTCAACGTATTTCTTGTCCAGCGCCAGACAGCTTTCGAGGATGGCCTCGGCTTCGCCGAACTTGACGGCGCCGTCCTCGGCTCTGTGGGGCACGAGAAGGGTTTCAAGGGTCTCCTTCTCCTCTGGCCCGAGCCTTATCCCCTGTTCGCGCAGGCTCCAGCTCTCCGCAAGAGCGTTTCTGAGCCTCAGCAGTCTATCAAGGGTTGTCTTTGACCAGTCGTACGTGTATCTGGGGTGTAGTGGCGCGTCGATCCGGGTGATCGCGATGGCCTCCGAGGGCGTAGGGGGATTCCACGTGTCCGCCGCCAGCTCGATGATCACGTCCGCAGGCAACCCCGTAAGGTCCTCTGCCGCCCGACCGCCTACGGCCTCCATGGCGTACTCGACGTCGAGGCGCCACTGGTCCTCGTCGTAGCCTGCGGGCAGCAGCGCATGGTTGAACTGAAGGAAGTCGCCGGCGTTGATGAGCACGTCGCCGTTGAAGAGGACCCTGTCCACGTCATCGTAGATCTCCTCGGCTCTCTCCACGGTGTCCACCCTGACAACGGAGCCGTCTTTTAGCCTCACCACCGGCGGCTCGATGGTGTCCACCGGGCAGATAGCCGCAGACTTCCCAGGGAGCTCTATCCTGAGCTGCAGCCCCGTGGTCATGAACCCGTTGAGTGCCACCATGGTGGCGGGGTGTATGCCGCAGGCCGCGAGCCCCGTTGTGCGGGCTCTGCCGTAGCGGAGCCTGAAGCCGCCGGGGGTGTTGGGGAACGAGAAGACGGGGCGGCCGACGATTATCTCTTCCATGAAGGCCGCGGTGGGCTTCTTCTCGCCGTTGTCCGTGTTCTTCTGGTTGAGCTTTTTGAGCCAGTCCCAGCCGTCGATGCCCATGCTGTCGCAGATGCCGCAGAGCTTCCTTGCGCGGCCAACTACGCCGTCCACGACGACTATGAGGGCACCCCCCCGGAGCCTGTTGGTCTCTATCCCGGGGACGTCTCGATAGTTGCTGGCCTCGTAGTGGTCGGTGGATACTCCGGTGGCCTCGACGGGCAGCATCTTGAGCGCCAGCTCCAGGTCCTCGTCTGTCACGTGGTACTGGAAACGCCTGACGCTCCTCTCGTAGATCCTTACCTCCTCGATGAACCTGTTCACGGCGTCCTCGCTGGGCTGGTACCTGTCGAGGCCCAGCGCCTTTCTTACTACGTCTGCGATGACGAGGGTCAGCGCCTGCGCTGTGCCGCCGGCCGGTCTAATGGGTCCGGCGAAGTAGAGGCTCAGATACTCGGTGCGGTCGGGGTTCTGCTTAATCTTGATCTCCGGGATTCCCTGGATGGGGGCGATGGTGACGCCCTCCGTCATGATGGCGAGCCCTGTCCTGATGGCCTGCTCCGCGGCTAGCTCTTTCTCCATGGACCCGTAGCGGCCGAGGGCTATCTCCTGGGCTATCTTGAAGCTCATCTCGCGGCGGTCCATGTCCTCCAGCTCCCTCATCCGCTGCGTGATGCCCTTGGGGCCGATGAGCTTCTCTACGCGTTCAGCGATGTCGGCGGTGATCTCGGGCTCGGGCTCCAGTGTGGCGTCCAGTCCTTTTGACCGCGCCTTCCTAGCTACCTCGTACAGCTGGTTAAGCTTGTCCTCTAGCTCCTCGAAGTACCTTCTGTAGGTCGGGGGCATCTCGACTTCAATCAACTTGGGGCTACCTGTCAGGGCAGTGGACGCTGCACAATATCATGGTGGCTCGCTGTTCTTTACTCTTACCCGTGGTCTCGTTGTACAAAAGGCGGAGCCGCTCGTCGTCTCCACGCGATGTCCCTAGTCTCTTATCGCGGACACTATTTCGCTTATCTTTTCCCCTACCAGGCTCTCTTCCTCGACCATGTTGCCGGTCACTATTGCGTCTGCGCCCGCGTTCTTCGCCGCCAGCGCCGCCTTCGGGTCCCTGATGCCGCCGCCCGTGATCACGGGGACGCTTACATGCTTCTTCACTGCAGTTATCATCGCTGGCGGGATCGGGTTCTGGGCTCCTGAGCCTGCTTCCAGGTACACGAACCTCATGCCGAGGGTCTCAGCGGCGAGGCTGTAGCCCACCGCGAGCTTGGGGTGCCTGTAGCTGATGGGCCTAGCATGGCCCACGTAGCCGGCGACACAGCCCTCGCCACATATAACGTATCCCATGGGTATGGCCTCAAGTCCGTACCGCTTGACCAGAGGCGCCGCCAGCATCTGCGCGTCTATGATGTAGTATGGGCTCTGGCTGTTTAGGAGGCTCATGAACCATATGGCGTCCGCGTGCCTGCTCACCCCCATGGGGCCGTTGGGGAACAGGATCACAGGCACCTTCACCTCTTTCTTTATCCGCTGGACGGCGTCGTCTAGGTCCTGTGACGAGGCTAGGGTCGAGCCTCCAATCATTATGGCGGTGGTCCCGCCTTTCTCAGCCTCCTTGGCTATCTCCTCACAGTCATACCCAGATGACTTATCGGGGTCTAGAAGGGTGAAGTGGATGCAGCCCTGCTCGAAGATCTTGTCCTTGAGGTACCGCTCGACCTTTCCTATCATAGGACTGGCGGCTCCTCGACACCGTAGTACATGTCTACGAAGATGCAGTATGCGTCCACGGGGTCCGTGTTCTCCGGTATTGGGAACTTTTCCTTGAGGGAGCAGCTGGCGCAGATGATCCTGGCATACCCTTCTTCTTTGTAAAGTATGACTCCGACGGTGTTCATCCCGCAGTTGGGGCACAGATACTGGTCTGGTAGCTTCTTCTTAATGATCTTGACTACTTTCTGTCTTTTTCGGCCCATCATGCTCCCTCTTTTGCGTAAGCAGTGTATTACCCTAGTCTTAAGATTAGTGGAAGACGTCGTTTATGTTCATTTGCATTGACGCGCCGCATCACAGACTCGACGAGGTTCCGTGATATGCCTAGTTCTTCTGCTATCGTTGATGCGTCTGAGCCCTTCTCCCACGAGTATAGTATCATGTCTAGGGTCGTGTAGTCTATCCCAAGCTCTCCCTCGTCCGTGTGCCCCGGGTAGAAGCCGGGGGAGGGAGGCTTCTCTACGATGTTTTCAGGTATCTTCAGGTGTCTCGCGAGCTGTCTGAGCTGCGTCTTGTATAGGTCCGCCAACGGCATGAGGTCTACGCCGCCGTCCCCGTGCTTGGTGAAGAAACCTATGAGTAGCTCCGTCTTGTTGGAGGTTCCCATAACCATACGCCTCAGCTTGTTCGCGAAGTAATAAGCTACAGTCATCCTGACCCTGGGCTTCACGTTACCTGACGTGATACGGTCTGTGATGTCATAGTTAGGTAGCGCATCACGAATCACATGTAATATAGGCGTGATATCCACCGTGCTACACGTGACGCCGAGGCGTTCACAGTGTTGCATCACATCCATGATATCACGTTCAGGCGTGACGTCACGCTCCGGCATCGTCACCGCCGTCACTCTATTTGTTCCCAGAGCCTTTACAGTAAGATCTAGAGTTACCGCGGAGTCTATGCCGCCGCTCACTGCTACGACGGCTCCTTCCAGTCCTGACTTTTCTATGTTTTGGGCGATGAAATCCTTGATCTTGTACTCAATTTTTTCGCAGTTTATCTCTAGATCTTTTACCGAAACCATGTTGGAACTCTTTCCAAGTATCTAAATAAAGACTTCCATACATCGGTCAATACATATTTATGTTAATTATTGTTTAAATATTTATGATATTTAATGGTTTTATACAATATTTCGGTGTTTTTTATTCCATCAACATACTCGGCTAAGATGATTTATTAGTATACAGTTTTGTCAACAACACATATATGGGATTTCTGTGATATCACTGTGAGGTGGACGCTGATGGCTTCTGAAGAACACCAAAATATAGTCAGAAAAACGTTTCAAGACCCAATAACAGATTTATTGCTGAAAAATAGTAATTTAACGCGAACACAATTCGAAACGCTTGTAATTGATATGTTAACTGATATAATGTCTGATGAAAAGATTTCTTTTCATCAAAAAACCTTATTTAGGGGTAAAAAAGTGAGTAGGGGCTCTTTTAGCCGCTCTTTATCTCAGGCTAGAGGGAACGTGATCTCCAGCATCTTCACCATCGTTTTGTTGAGCTACATTGGAGTCTTCGACGCAAGACCCTTCGATGAGTATTATGTTTTAGCTGAAAAATTGAAAGAATATGTGTCCATCATAGAGTCGAGAGAGTTGAAAGCATCCATAGACATTCTAAAACAAATAGAGGATGAACTAATAGAAGGAATAGGCCGATTAGCGACTCCCACGAGCATAAAAATAATGTGATATCACACTATATCACACTGTCAAGGGCGCTACAGACTTGGCCTAAGGCTGCTCCGCCGTCGCCTGGGGGCACCTTGGTGTTGAATAAAACGTTTAAACCTGCTTCACGCAGCGTTTTCGCCAATGTTTTTGTAATGTATTCATTGACAAGCACACCGCCCGATAATCCTATAACAGATATCCCTGTATCCTCTGATGCCTTTATAGCCATCTCGGATACACCATCTGAGAGATATTTCTGACCGAAAGCCGCGACATCCTGTATTTTATGCTTATTTAGTATATTAGACATATAATATAGCGTATTTGACGTGTTAAGAACATATTTTCCGTCCTTTCGATTGATTTCAACGCAATGATCGATTAATTCCGGGTTTCCTTCGGCAGCTAATGCCTCAAGCATCATGGCGGGCTCCCCCTCATATGATCTATAATATGTCGCACCGAGCAAAGCAGCTATAGAGTCTAAAAACCGTCCAGAACTCGAAGTCTTAAGGATCTCGGGGTCTATTGATTGCTTTAGAATGACTTCCAGCTCCGTTTTTCCATGGGGTAGCGCCTTTTCGATGTGATTTTCTGTGATATCACGTATAATGTCACCTGTGACGGCGTTACTGAGGCCCGCTACCAGCATCCTGTATGGGTGATACGCGCATAGGTCCCCTCCCGGCATGGGTAGGTTCTCGAGGTGTCCAAGCCTCTCAAACCCGCTATAAGTTGATTTTAATATCTCTCCACCCCAAATTTGCCTATCTGAGCCGTATCCGGCGCCGTCTAAGGCGATCCCCAGTATCTCGTCGTCCCTAGAGACGTTATTCTCGGCCATCACCGAGACTATGTGTGCGTGATGGTGCTGTGACTTCACAAGCGTCACACCCGTCTCACGTGATATCACCTCGGCCATCTGTGACGTCATGTACCCCGGATGTAGGTCACACCCCATCACATCCGGGTCACGCGTGACATTGAGCAGGTCACGCATGGTTTGGATGGCCTCTTCTTCGAACCTCAGGCCCTCCAGAGTGTCTGTGTCCCCGAGGTACTGCGTCATGAAGACCTTGCCATTGGTGGCCACGGCGGCCGCATTTCTAAGCTCGGCGCCAAAGGAAATTCCTATTCCTTTCTTCAGTGGGACGTCAATGGGGTCTGGAACATAGCCCCTGGATCTCCTAGTAAAGGCGGTATTACCGTCGATCATTCTAAGGACCGAGTCGTCGCTGCGGTTCACGATCTCCCTGTTGTGGAGCAGATAATAGTCAGCGATTCCGCCGAGCTCGTCGAACGCAGCCCTGTTTGAGATGGCCATGGGTAAACCCTTCCTGTTGCCGCTGGTCATTATCAGCGCAGGCTCGCTGAGCCTCTTGAACAGCATCGTCTGGATACCCGTATATGGGAGCATCACTCCTACCGTGTCCAGCCCTGGTGCGACGAGGTCAGAGATAACTCTGTGCCTCTTCTTCAACAGAACGATTGGTTTTCTCCACGACTGGATCACCCTGGCCTCGTCATCATCCAGCTTAGCATAGGTTTTCACAGAATCCAGATCCGGGGACATCAACGCGAGGGGCTGGTATGGCCTGTTCTTCCTCCTCCTGAACTCCTCGATGACGTCGTCTCTGGTGGCTAGAGAGGCGAGATGTATGCCGCCGATGCCTTTCACGGCGACGATGCTGCCTTCCATCAGGTGCTCGGCGACCTCCATGAACGGGGCGTCGGTTTCCATCGGTTTTCCGTTAGCGTCGTAGAGCCTCATCTCTGGCCCGCAGACGCTGCACGTGATGCCCTGGGCGTCGAACCGTCTGTCCATGGGGTCGTAGTAGTCTTTCCTGCAGTGTTCGCACATGGGGAACTCGTGCATGTGGGTGCGCTCACGGTCGTAGGGGAGGGACCTTACAGACGTGAAGCGGGGGCCACACCAGGCGCAGGCCGTGAAAGGGTACTCATACCACCTGCTCCCCTGGGTAGCCATGTCCCCAAGGCACTGGGGGCATATGCCTATGTCCGGCGGGTAGATGCCCGACGCTACCCTGCCCCTGTTCTGGCTCTTGTCGATGACGAACTCGGTGAACCTGCCACGGTACGGCCTGTACTCGTGGACTATGTCCTCGATCTCGGAGACCTCGGGGGCCCCTTCCCTGACATCGCGAAGGAAACGAGTCACCTGGCTCATCTCTCCCTCCACGAATATCTCGACGCCGGCGTCGCCTAGGTTGATGACATACCCTACTAGGCCGTTCCTCACAGCCATCCGGTAGATGAAGGGCCTGAAGCCTACGCCCTGGACCCTGCCTGTGATGCCGATCCTCGCCTCGACCCGTTCGCCGGAACTCAAAGTGTTCAGGTTTTAGATGTACTGCACAATTTAAACTCTAAGCATGTAAACATGTACAACCTGTTAAACAATCCAAAATAGTTTGAATTGTTTACATCTAATCAAATTATTCGCGTATCCGAAACCGTAAAAAAGGGAGACCGTGAGCACAATACAGGGGAGATCCATGGAGCTAGTGTTCACCACCATCGCGTTGTTCATGGTTATCTTGGCCGCTAGCTACATCTTCTACCAGCGTAT
The DNA here is from genome assembly GCA_964499305.1 of uncultured Candidatus Bathyarchaeia archaeon. Lineage (GTDB taxonomy): Archaea > Thermoproteota > Bathyarchaeia > TCS64 > TCS64 > RBG-16-57-9. The sequence goes on from CAZCKR010000010.1 coordinate 16,409, forward strand.
TAAGATGGCTCAGACCGAGTACGAGGAGAGCAAGTCCACCGTCAGGAACATAACCATGGGGTTCACGCGCCAGGTCAGGAAGATGGAGACTGGCCTCGACGGGATCGAGCGCGAAGCTAGCCAGGCCAAGTACATGGCCAACGAAGCCCTGAAGGCTACACAGGGAGGCAACGACGCCGCCCTCAAGGGACTGGAGAAGGTGAAGGAGCTCTCCGAGCGAGTGGACACCATCGAGGACTCCATACAGGAGATGAGAACCGACCTAACCAAGCTCGCCACCCAGCCGCGCCCGGCACCTGTGGCCACGCGGGTCGACGCGCCCATCCCGGTTCAAGGTGAGGACATATTCCAGCAGCTCACGGAAACCGAGATGGAGGTCCTTGAGATGATAGTGGACCTGGGAGAGGGCACCGTTCCCGAGATACGGGGGAAGATCGACAGGACGAGGGAGCACACAGCCCGGCTCCTGAAGAAGCTCTATGACAGGGGGTTCATAGACAGGAACACCTCTGGGATGCCTTACAGGTACAGCATCCGCAAGGAGATAAGAGACATCATACTGGAGCGGAAGGAGCAGGCCCCAATAGGCCTCTAGTTGGGTTCAAATACCTTCAG
>CAZCKR010000010.1:17123-26219 GCA_964499305.1 uncultured Candidatus Bathyarchaeia archaeon
CGGGAGCGGCTTGGCGAGTGCCCCCCAACGAGGAGCATAGGTTCGAGACCACGGGCGACGAGCCCGCCGTGATAATCGAGGCCTTCAGCCCGCCGCGAGTCGACTACGTGATAGCCGCCAAGTAAACGATCCGCCGTGACACAGGAACTCCTGCCCATCCTCAACAGGGTTGTAGAGAGGGGGTACCAGCTCACCCCAGACGCGTTCACCCACCTCCAGACCATACCCTTGGAGCAGGTGAAGGCCGTCGTAGATAGGGCCCTCCAGGCAGCGGAGGGCAGGCCAGAGCTTTTCGTCATAGACCAGGAGTTCCTGCTGAGCCTCTCAAAGCCGCCGGAGCCGAGGCAGGTGGCACGGGAAGCCCGACCACCTCTAGCGGCGAGAATAGAGTCCAGGCTAGAGGTGATGCCCTTGGACGAGCCGTCGCCTGAGGGAGACCTGAACGGCTTCATCGACTTGTTCAACAGCAGGTTCGCCCAACTCGAAGTCATACTCAAGAGACGCGTCGACGTCCGCGACGCCATCCCCCTGAGCCAGGCGGTGAAGCTCCCCGTAAAATCCAAGTTCAAGACCATCGGCCTCGTCAGCGGGAAACGCGCCAGAAGCAACAGGCTGTTCCTGGAACTTGAGTCCCCGGAGGCATCCATCACCGTCATGGTGTCGGGCGCCGAGGCCGTTGAGAAAGGCATGGAGGTCCTGGACGACCAGGTGATATGCATAGACGGCCTCAAGTACAGGGAAGATCTCCTCATCGCCAACGACCTCATCTGGCCGGACGTCCCCATACGCGACCTCAGTAGGGCCGACGAGCCCGTCTGCGCCGTGATAATAGGCGACGTACACGTTGGGAGCAAGTACTTCAGGGAAGACCTCTTCGAGAGGTTCATCAGGTGGATGAACATGGATCTGGGGCCGCAGGCTTCCAGGGAGCTCGCCTCAAGGGTCAAATACGTTGTCATAGCCGGCGACCTCGTGGACGGCATAGGGATATACCCCGACCAGCTGGACGAGCTCACCCTCACCACCCAGGACGCCCAGTACGAGGAGGCTGCGAGGCTGCTGGCCCCGCTGCCGGAGCACGTGGAGATAGTCATAATACCCGGTAACCACGACGCCGTCAGGAGGAGCCTACCCCAGCCCCCGATCCCTGAGAGCTACGCCCCGAGCCTCCACAAGGACAAGCGGATCCATCTGCTTCCGAACCCCTCTACCATAAGCCTCCACGGCGTGAAGATGCTGCTGGCCCACGGCAAGGCTCTGGACGACATACTGAGCTCGACGCCGGGCTACGACTTCCACAACCCCATAAAAGGAGTGGAGCTGCTCCTAAGGTGCAACCACGTGGCGCCCATCTACGGCCAGTCAACGCCGCTGGCGCCCGAGAAGATCGACAGGCTCGTCATCAGGGAGATACCGGACGTCTTCGTCATGGGCCACATCCACATCTTCGACCACAGGAAGTACAAGAACGTCACCCTGGTTAGCTCGGGGAGCTTTCAGGACCAGACGCCGTTCCAGAGGAGGATGAAGATTGACCCCACGCCGGGAGTCATCTCGGTGTTCAACCTCATGAACCACCAGAACATCCCGCTGGACCTCGAAAGACTGGAGTGACCCCCTTAGCTATCAAGTCGGCCACCCTCACGCACTCGGGGGTTCTACAGGATACCGCCTGCTCCCCGAGCACGTCCTCGGCGAAGCCCTTGGAGCAGCCCATGTTCTCGTAGTACACGGGCGGGTAGCTGCCAATCTTTAACGAGTGTATCTCGCCGAGGGCCTCGTAGCGGCTCCACCTCTCCCTCCAATCCGGGAAATGCTTACGCAGCGCATCCCTGGTGGCGTCCATGTCAGGGCACTCTCCGCTGAAGACGATCACAGGCGTCCCCGCCTCCCTGTTTACGCGTTGGACGTCCATCACGTTGAACCCCGCGAAGGTGGCTCCGCCCAGGATCAACGAGTCAGTCTCCCATGAACCCAAACTGTTTAACAATGCGTCCGTGGCGTCCAGCCCGTCCACCGTTATACGAGCCAGCCGGACGCCCTGTATAACGCTGCCCCTCATCCTTGTTAAACAAAGAGAAGTGTACTGGATGGGCCTACCTAAGCCTCGCCGGAAAGGCTCGAAGCTTCCGTCCTGGGCCCCAGCTACCGTATAAACGGGGCTCAATACTTGTCGAGCTTTCCTTGTATCTTGCACTTTATTAGGAATTGGGCGTAGGCCTTTCTGGGCACCTTGACGGTGCCCGACCGCACAGAAATCTTAGTGATGCTGCTTAAAGCATTTTTATCGACGTCTTTCTCGAATAATAGGCTTCCATTGCTCTCTATGGCGAATGGACCCATTTCTTTGGCTATTTCCTTGATATCCTCTTTTCCGAGGCTCACTTCGCCTTCATCGTCGATGGCTAAAATAAATTCTGCTCCGGAGTTAGATAGTGCGCCATCGAACCCGGCGGGGAGTTCGTCTGTCTCGTTGTTGATCCATGCCTCGAGGGCGTTGTTGACGACGTCTGCCACGCGTTTGCCGTCCTTCTTGGCCATGGTGAAGACCTCTGTGTAGAGCTCTGTGTCCAGGCCACGGATCGCGACGGTTTTACGGGGCATGTTTACTGTTCCACCTGTTTATTTGTTTACTTGTTTACTTGTTAACAAGTATACTTATAAGCATATCGATGCTGTAAACATTTTGCCTCTCGTCCGAGGCCCGGAGTTAGATTCAAGTGTCGAATACGGTAGCCCTAGATAGAACACGCTCCGCCAATAAAAAGAGATCGGAAAGAAAAACCGGTGTCAGCGAGCTAAACTTCACCAAATATGTCGATATTTTCCGGAAATTATTACTTTTAAACGAAAAGAACGACCTCGCGACCACCCTGAAGAACATACAGGAGCTAATGAGCTTCAGCGAGAAGATCTTCAGCAGCAAGGCCGTGAGCGAGACGTTCCTGTACTTCTGCCTCCACGGCGCATCCACGGCTTGGGTGCTCCAGTGCGAGCTCAACATGCCCGAGGCCACCGTCTACCGCGCCCTGAAGAGGCTCAGGGCGATGGCAGTCGTGGTGCCCGCGCTCAAGGTCAGCAAGGTGAAGCGCAGCAAGGGCGGCCCAAGGCCCACCGTCTGGGCCATAGAGTCCGCGAGCCCCAACGAGGTCGGGACAGCCCTCAAGCACCACTACAGGATGCTGAGCCCCAAGTTCAGGGTAGCCGAGGAGGTCGCCCAGACCATACTGGACGAGTTCCAGGAGAAGGAGGCGCCCCTTGAGATCAAGTACACGGAGATCATGATCCACGTCAAGGAACTCAAGATACCCTTCAAGGGCCCAGACATCGCGGACCTGGCGGCGCAGTACCTCCACGAGCGCGGCATCAAGGTCTGGCGATAGATCACTCTCCCCAAATATCTCCCCCATTTGCCCCCTTCCTGGGGAGGGAAGGGGGCGCCACTCCTCAAGCTAGGCCATAGTATAGGATTCCGTGTTTCTTGGTTTCAGCGACCTCTCCTTTGTTTCGCAGGTAGACGAGGTGGGCGTAGGTCTCTGTCCCTGCCATGCGCTTGGTCCAGAAGCTCATCTCTGGCCAAGGTCGGCTCTCCCAGTGGACCCTGCTTCCGATGTCGTATACGGTCTTGGGGCCGTCCACAAGCGTGTCCTTCATCTCCTGGAGCCTGTTTCGGTGGTGATGGTTGAGTTGCTCGATGCGGTCAGCCAGGTTGCTGAACTCCCACTCGTGGGCCGGGTAAACCATGTCAACGTCCAGGTCCTTGACCTTGTCTAGGCTCTTCAGGTAGTCGCTCAGTGGGTCTCTGTCCTCGTAGCTGTGGAGGGCGACGTGGCTGGTTATCTTGGGTAGGACGTGGTCGCCGCTGAACAACAGCCTGTCGACGTGGTCGTGGACGACGATGTGCTCGTGTGCGTGGCCAGGCGTCCAGATTACAGTCATCTCTTTGCCGTTGAGCTCTATGGTCTCGCCGTCGTGCAGCGTCCTGTCGATCCTGAGAGGCTCGGGGAAGTCCCTGAACGCCCTCCTGTAGCGCTGTAGATAATGGAGGTATTCCTCGCCACCGAAGAGCCTGGTCTCATCGACGGTGAGCTCGAAGAAGTTCTCCTGCTGCCGCCTCACAGCCTCCTGTTTATCTGCGGCCACATCGCTGGCGACTATCTCGGCGCCGTACTCCTGCAAGGTCTGGGCCAGGCCGATGTGGTCGTTGTGGAGGTGGGTGACGATGACCCTCTCCACGTCTTGGGGCCTCATGCCGTGCCGCTTGAGCTCCTCCGTGAGCCCATGGTAGGCGCTGTCCGTGGGAACCCCGGTGTCTATGAGGGTCTTGGACAAAGTGAAGAGGTAGCTGTACGTCTTCCCCAGCGGGTTCCTCTCCATAGGCACTGTAAGCCGGTGTATGTCTTCGGCGACCTTCAATTGGTTTCAGCCTATGGGAAGCCGTGCTCACCTTTAAACCCAGCCTCATACAACCAAGCTTATACCCTCCACCGAGGAGTCTGGTCTATGAAGCGGATTCAGCCTCACATAATGTGCGGCGTCGGCGACGTCGCCAGGTACGTCCTGATGAGCGGTGACCCGAGCCGGGTGAAGAGGATCGCCGGCCACTGGGACCACGCCGAGATGGTAGCTGACTACCGTGGATACGTAACCTACACCGGGGAGACGAAGGGCGTGAAGGTCAGCGCCTGCAGCGGCGGCATCGGATGCCCATCGACGGCCATCGCCATGGAGGAGCTCATGAACATCGGGGCGGACACCATCATCAGGGTAGGGACCACGGGGGCCTTGGTGCCGTACCTCAACAGCGGCGACATCGTGGTGGCCACGGGGGCGGTCAGGTGGGAGGGTACCAGCAAGACGTATGTGCCGGAAGAGTACCCGGCGGTGGCCAGCATCGAGGTGGTGAACGCTCTCCTTAAGGCGGCCGACGAGCTTGCCGTAAAGGTGCACCACGGGATCATCATCAGCACCGATGCGTTTTACGGCGGCAACGACGAGGTTCTCCGGATGTTCGGTGAGGCCAACGTGCTGAGCATCGAGATGGAGGCCAGCCTCATGTTCACCCTAGCCAGCGTCCGCGGCAAACGGGCGGGGGCCATCTGTGTTGTGGACGGCAACATATTCAAGGGCACCGGGAAGGGCGAGTTTGAGCCCGGGGAGAAAAGCGGTGAACTCGCTGACAGGGTCCAAAAGAGCATCGACGACGAGATAAGGGTCGCCGTCCGAGCCGTCCAGCTGCTGGACGAGGGGTAGCTACTCCCGTTCGTAGGGCTTGTAGTCGCTGGGAGGCGTAGCCTTGCCGACGACGCCCGCCAGGATGGCCACCGTGAGCGCGTAGGGGATGGCAAGTATTATCTGGGGCGGCAGTATCCCCAGGCTCTGGAGCCTCATCTGCAGGGCGTCGGCGAACCCGAAGAGGAGGCTCGCCCCGAAGACGCTGAAAGGCATCCATTTTCCGAAGATCATGGCGGCCATGGCTATGAAGCCGCGTCCACCGGTCATGCCCTTGTTGAAGAGGTTCAGGTGGCTGAGGCTGAGGAACGCGCCGCCGAAGCCCGCGAGCATCCCGCTCAAAATTATACACATGTACTTTATCCTCACCACGTCGACGCCGGCTGTCTCCGCCGCCGTGGGGTGCTCGCCGACGGCCCTTATCCTGAGGCCGAGGGGCGTCTTGAAGAGCACGACGTAGCTAGCAAAGGTGATTATGGGCATCAGGTAGACGAGAGGCGAGTGGGTACCAAACACCTCCCCCAGCACGGGTATCTGTTTGAGCACGGGGATGGTCAGATCCGGTATGCTGTTGACGGCGTCGGACGAGCCTCTGGTTCCCCAGATCACCTGGCTCATGTAGGCGGTGAACCCCGCAGCTAGGATGTTTATGCCGGTGCCGCTCACAACCTGGTCTCCGGCGTACTTCACCGTGATTATGGCGTGGAACAGACCGAGTAATCCTCCCACGAGCACGGCTGCCACGACGCCCAGCCACGCGCTGCCAGTGTAGTAGCTGGCTGCGACTCCGCTGAACGCGCTCGTCAGCATGATCCCCTCCAGCCCGATGTTCATGACGCCGACGCGTTCGCTGAACATCCCGCCAAGCGCCGCATAGGCGATGGGCGTCGCCATGCGGATGGCGGCCGCGAAGAGCCCCGTGTTTATCAGGTCGAAGAGCTCCATCTTCACCGCTCCCTCCCGAGCAGCGCCCTGATGAGCTTGGGGGCCGCCACGAACATTATGACCAGGGCCTGGAGTATCTTGACGATGTCGAGGGGCACACCGGTGGCGCGGGTCATGATCATCCCCCCGCTGCGGAGAGCCCCGAAGAGGACCGAGGCGAAGAAGCTTCCCACGGGGTTGAGGCCCCCGACGAGGGCCACGGCGAGGCCGTCCCAGCCGTAGCCCGGGCTGAAGCCCTGTATGAACCTACGGTGTATGCCCATTATTTCGCAGGCGCCGCCGAGCCCCGCCACGGCGCCGCTCAACGCCATGGAGACGAGGATGCTTCTGTCGATGCTGATGCCGGCGTTCTCCGCTGCGGACGGGTTAAGCCCCGTGGCGCGGAGCTCGTAGCCGATGATGGTCTTCTGGAGGAAGTACGTGCTCGCAGCGGTGACTATCACCGCGATGAATATGGCTGCGCTCAGCTGGGTGGGCGGCAGTATCCGCGGCAGCTCAGCCGAGCCGCTGATCTTCAGCGACTGGGCCACCCACCCGGGCGCCTTGAATGGGTAGTTCACCAGGTAGCTCGTGAAGTGTGTGGCTACGTAGCTCAGCATCATGGTGGTGATGACCTCGTGGGCGTCGAAACGCGTCTTCAACACGGCGGGTATCAGCGCCCAGAAGGCCCCTGTTATCATACCAACCAGGATGGTCAACGGTACATGGATCACCCAGGGGAGCCCGTCCAGGTAAACGCCTGCTAGGGTGGCGCCCATGGCCCCCATGAGGAACTGGCCCTCGATGCCTATGTTGAACAGCCCCGCCTTTAAGCCGATGAGGAACGCTATGCTCGTGAACACTATGGGTGTGGCTTGCGTCAGCGTCTGGCCCACGCCGTAGCTGCTCCCGAAGGCCCCCGACGCCATCGAGACGTAGGCGTCCACTGGGCTGTACCCAGTCACGGCGAGCACAGCGGCGCCCACGATGAACGCGATCAGGATCGCGGCCACCTGGATCATCAGACCTCGGAGGCCGTCTCCGCCGAAAACACGCCGAACGGCCCCAGTCAATCGCTCACCCATTGCCGCCACCCGCCATTAGCAGACCTATCTCCTGCTGATCCGTCTCGTCGACGTCCTTCACCGCGACGATCCTCCCCTCGTAGATGACAGCCACCCTGTCGCTGAGTGCCCAGATCTCGTCCAGGTCCGCGGAGATCAGAAGCACACCGGCTCCACGATCCCTCATCTCAACCAGTTTGCGTCGCACGTACTCCGTGGCGCCTACGTCAAGCCCCCTGGTTGGCTGCGCAGCGATCACGACCTTGGGGTCTCTGCTAAACTCCCTGGCGACGACCACACGCTGCTGGTTGCCTCCGGATAGATATCTTATCAGGGTCTCGGGGCCGGGTGTGGCTATCTGGTAGTCGTTTATCATGTCCGTCGAGAATCGTGAAGCCTCGGCGAAGTCGATGCTGACCCCGTTCCTCGTGAACCTGTCCCTCTGGCTGCCTAGCATCAGGTTCTCAAGGACGCTGAAGTCGGGGACGATGGCGCGTTTATATCTGTCCTCGGGGATGTGGCTAACACCCATCTGTATCCTCGCTCTGGGCGGAATATCTGTAATGTCGTGGCCGTCGAGTTTGACGGTGCCACCGGTTAAAACCCTGAGCCCCATCACTGCCTCGACGAGCTCGGTCTGCCCGTTTCCCTCCACCCCCGCCACCCCGAGAATCTCTGAGCCGCATAGATCCAAGTCTAGTCCGCGTAACGCAGGGATTCCGCGGTCGCTCAGGCACTCGAGGCCCTCAAGCCTCAGCACGGGCTCGAGGCCGCACTCGGCCTCCTTGGTGAACTCGTAGACGATCTTACGGCCCACCATCATCTCCGCCAGTTGCCCCTCGTTCGTCTCCGAGGCAGATACCGTGCCAACGACCTTCCCCCTCTTCAGCACCGTGATCCTGTCGCAGATGGCCAGGACCTCCCTCAGCTTGTGGCTGATGAAGATGACGGTCTTGCCGTCGGCCTTAAGCTCCCTGACCGCGTTGAACAGCTCCTCAGTTTCCCCGGGGGTAAGAACAGACGTCGGCTCGTCCAGTATCAGGACGTCCGCGCCCCTGTAGAGGGCCTTCAGTATCTCCACCCTCTGCTGCACTCCCACCGGCAGCTGATATACGGGAGCTTCGACGTCGACGTCCAGCTTATACCTCTTACATGACTCATCCACGTCTCTTAGCATCCTCTCCCGGTCCAGCATCACCCCGTTGACGGTGGGCTCCAGGCCCAGGATGACGTTCTCCACCACCGTGAGGCTGGGAACCAGCATGAAGTGCTGGTGAACCATCCCTATGCCGAGCCTCATGGCGTCTGAGGGCCCAGAGATCTCCGCCTTCTCTCCGTCCACTAGGATCTCACCGCTGTCCGGCTTGTAGAGACCGTAGAGTATGCTCATGAGAACGGATTTTCCGGCCCCGTTCTCCCCCAGCAGCCCATGGATCTCGGCTTTATCGGCGGAGAAGTCGACGTGGTCGTTAGCCGTCACGCCGGGAAAAGTCTTGGTGACGCCCACCATCTGGATGGCTGAGGTCATTTGAAACAGAAAAAAGGTGAGAGAGTAGAGGTTAAAGGGTTTTCCTTAGTCGTATCCTGTCGGTACCACGATGTCTCCGCCGATGATCTTGCTCTTGGCCTCGATGACCTTGTTCAAGATATCCTCGGATATCTCGGGGTGCGTGAAGTCGAACGTCTCCTCCCAGAGCGCCTCCTCGTCGGGTAGACGGCACATGCCTACCCACCCGTCGGCTAGACCACCGCCGTAGAAGCCGGGCTGGAACACGTCAACCCGCGCATCGAGGATCATCTTGTAGACCGCGTTGTCCACACGCTTGGTCATTGACGCCAGCATGTTGTCGTTGAGGTAGCACTGACACGCGTCGAC
>CAZCKR010000011.1:0-7645 GCA_964499305.1 uncultured Candidatus Bathyarchaeia archaeon
TTTTTCCTTCAGACCGCCCACGCCTACTACATGATCGCCCTGGGTGACGCGATCAAAGAGAGTGTTACGAGCCTGATGACCAAGCCCATGACAAAGCTTAGACGCATGGACGCCGCAACGGATAGTAATCTGGAGGAGATTCTCTTGGCGAATCTTCACCTGGACCTGGAGCCATCCGCTTCCATCATCGCCTTGAAGCGGGTCTACGACGCCGTGAGCGCCAGGTGTAACCCACACTTGGTCAGGGGAATGAGTAAGAGGACATGGGGCCACTACGAGTACTCACTCTCCAGCCTTGAGCTCGAGTACAGGCTGGCAGTCGCGGAGGCCCTGTCGCGTAAGGGTGACTTTGCCAACGCGAATTTTTATCTGAGGTTCTGGGCATACAGCCTAACCAGGTGCCCGGTGGTGTGCGAGGAGGCTAAGCAGGGAAAGAATCCTAACTTCTATGTCCCCTTCAGAGCCTTCAAAGAGTCCCTGTCGGAGGCGTGCCCAGAGATAATTGAGTCTGTCAGCCTGATACTCGGTGATGTCTCTCGTGGCGAGGTTGAAGAATCGTTAAGAGGAACTGCCCTCTTCAGGGAGCTTGTGGCTGAGAAAATACTGGATAAAGGGTTGACTCCGGCGTCTTTAGTGAGAGAGCATGGTCCGGGGTGCTCTAAATAGTTTAAAACCAGAGCCCCGGCAGCTTCGGGATATCTGCAACCTGCTGGTAGACGTGATACCCGTCCACGCCATCCTCACCATCCAGCGAAACGCCTACTCGTTCCTGTTCTCTGGGGCAAGCGTTACCGTCAGGTCCGTCCTGGGAGAGTAAAGCAGGGAGGCACGGCGGTGTGTTGACTCCCGCTGGCCCTGATTTCCCGCCCTCGCCGGGTGTTCCTGGGGGCCCCGCTAGGCCTCCTGCTCCTTTCTGGAGCAGGTTGGTGAGCTTGGTCGTGTCTACGCCTGCGGTGTAGAAGAGTTTGACTACGCCGCCGTTTCCTCCGTCTCCACCGTCTCCTCCACAACCTGCGTCTCCTCCCCTGCCCCCGTCTCCGCCCAATCCTGGGCCCTGTACGCAGGCGAGGTTGGGGATGCCGAGCCAAGTCTCACCTGTCCCTGTGACCGCGGTGGAGCCCATCTGTCCGTTGCCTCCGTACTGGCCTTTCCCTCCTTTGCCGCCGTCTCCTCCCTCTTGGCCTCTCAGGTCTATTTTCAGACCGGTTCCCAGTATCTCTTTCGTCCAGATCTCGAGGATGGGGCCGTCAGATCCTTTCACCCCTTTCCCGCCTTTACCTCCTGGTTCTCCGTCTCCACCGTCCTGGCCCTTGGGGTAGGTTCCGACGTAGTGAAGCGGATCCGTTAGGGCGTCGAAGTTGGGGGAAGCTCTGTCGGGTGGGAGCACGGGACCCTGGAAGTAGTCTGGTGTGCCGTCACTGCCTATCTTGGCCTTTGTTTTGGGGTCCAGGCCTGTGTCGAGCAGCGGGAACGTGAGGTCGCCGTCGAGGTTGTAGGTGATCTCGCTGACGCCTCCGCCCAGCCGTGTGTCGATTGTGTCGGCGACAATCTTTAGTACGCGTCTGGCTCCGGGGGCGGCTCCGTGCTTCGGCACTATGACCAGTTTGTTCTCTCCGATGTTTGTGAATAGTAGGATGCGGCAGTAGATGACGTCGTCGTCGACGTAGTTTTTGCCACTCACGTTATAAATTTCTACAGCTATCATTTCATATCATCCTCCTTAACTGGGCGCATCGTTGAGTTCATACGTCTCATACTCTCCGTCTGAGCCGTCTGCTCCCCGGTAGTTTTTCGCCCAGTCTGTGTCTATCTCATCCATCGAGCGGCCAGGTGGTCCGTCGGTACCCCGGTACTCGTTTCGCCGGGGGCATGGGTCGCTGTGGTCTCCCTGGGCTCCGCCTGCTCCGCCGCCGCCTCGTGCGCCTGGTGTGCCGGCGTCTCCTCCTTTTCCGCCGTTGACTATGTAGTTCCAGCCGTTTACAGCGGTGAGTGATGAGTGTTTTACGAAGACCTTGATGTTTCCTCCGTTTCCTCCTGCGCCCCCCGTTCCGGGTAGCCCCGCGTCTCCGCCTTTTCCTCCGTTTCCTCCGCGCCCTGGCTCCCTTGTGCATTCGTCCCCGTCGTACCATGAGTCGCTGGTGGTTGAGGGGGCTCCTTTCTGGCCGTTTCCTCCGTCTCCTCCGTCTCCGCCCTTTCCGCCTTTTCCTGCATCCTGTCCCTTGAAGTTAACCTTAATGGCATCAGGGTAGTTTTGGGTAACTTCGTTGGCGAATATCTCCAGTGTTGGGGCGTTGATGCCTGGGTTTCCCCTTAGCCCAGTTGCCCCGGGCCTGCCGTCCCCGCCGTTACTTGCTTGAGGGTAAGGTCCCTCCCCAGGGGTGGATGAGCCGTTGCTGCCGTTGGGTACCCCACCTCCCTGCGGCGGTGCGGGTGTATCTGGGTCGTAACCTGGGAGGCCGTCCAGGTCATATGTAATCTCGGCGTGGTCCTCGATGGTGATTCGGTCCGCGGTTATCGTGAGCGTTCTGGGGGTTGCTGAGCTGAAGGGGCCCCCTTGCTCCGGTAATCTTAGTACGGGTGCCAGCACGAGCGTGCTGTTGGTCTTGAACTCCAATGTATCCGTCATCAGGACCACGTTGTCGTACCTGACGACGCCTGCGACCGTGAACGTCATCTCCTCACTTCCCTGTCAGCTCCATCAGTGGCTTGATCTCGTATTCGAGGCGGCCCCCTACGGGCATTCCTCCATAGGTTAATCCTTCAACCCATTCATCGACCATCCTCCTGACTTCCTCGAGGCTGTTCGCCTCCGCGATGGCTACGCCGCTGGGGTTCGCCGACGCTGGGAGGGTACCGAGACGCGTGTGGCGTGTGATCTCTTCCATCTCTACTATTCTGTAGACTGTAAGCCTTGTTCCCTTGGCTACGTTCTTCAGGTAGTTGAGTCCCTTTTGGAGGGCCTCGGATCTCCATGATATCTTTTCCAGGTCTTCACGGTTCAGGAGAAGGTTCCAGGTAATCAGATACTTATACCGCCCAACTCTTCGGGTGGGTTGCTTAACTTTTCTGACTGACAAACAAACCAATTATTTCCACTAAACTTGATGATTTAAGACTATCTTTTATTTAAATAAGGGATTGATCCATTATCGTGCGCGCAGAAGCCATCAATAATATCTAGAAGTCTAAATCAGAGGCAACAAAACACTCAACATATTATTAATACGCGCAAAAACCCTCATCTTTCATTAATTTCTAACAAGTCCTTGATTTACCGTAAATATGATTGCTTAATTAGTTGAAACCTTCCGGCCCCACCACCTTAAAAGGGAAACTCTCCATTTTTTATACCGTCAACTACTTCGATACAGATATTTTACACTATTTCGTCATAATCAAACGGGTCAAGGGTAGCGTTAATTGTCCCCGGGAGCCCGCGAAGAACAACTGGGCCCTATTCTTCTGTGGTCCAATCGGGCTCTGTACTCCTCCACAAACAGGAGAGGTTCGGGTTATCGTTCTGGAGGAGGTGTTATTTACCTTTCTCGGGCTTTAGGAGAGTGATCTGCAATGAGTTCGTTGACTGACGAGGTCGTCGGTTTTCTACTCGATGAAGACGCTCCTCCGCATGATGTGAGGGCTAAAGCGGTGGAGCACATCGTCGACGGGATCGCTGTTATGCTGGCGGGGTCTAGGACAGACTGCGCCGGTAGGCTCGTGGGGTTCGTCAGGGACCGGGGCGGGAAGCCTGCGTCCACTGTCATCGGCTTCGGCTTCAAGTCGAGCCCCTCAGATGCAGCGATGGTGAACGGCACCAGTGGTCACGCCGATGATTACGACGACACCCAGCTCTCCACGTCGCCGGACAGAATATATGGCCTGATGACTCACCCCACCGTGCCCGTGTTGGCCGCGGCTCTGGCCGTCGGGGAGATTGTGGGGTGTTCTGGTGGCGATCTCTTGGATGCCTTCATAGCGGGCTTCGAGGTGGAGTGTAAGATTGCGGAGACGATTAAACCCGATCATTACAGGCGGGGCTTCCACTCCACGGGGACGATAGGAGCCTTCGGGGCCTTCGCCGCCTCAGGGAGGCTCCTGGGGCTAAGCGAGCTGGAGCTGCGGCATGCTCTCGGGATCGTGGCCAGCCTCACCTCGGGGATCCGGGTGAACTTCGGGACCATGACCAAGCCCTTGCACGCCGGGATGGCGGCCTCCAACGGGGTCACCGCCAGCATGCTCGCGAAGCGTGGGTTCACCGCGGACGAGAACGCCCTGGATGGGCGGTGGGGTTTCATGGAGATCCTTGGTCACGGCTCGGACCCGGAGTTGATGGTGGGGAGGATGGCTAACCCCTATGCCCTGGTCTATCCCGGTGCCACGTTCAAGATGTATCCATGCGGGTGTCTTGGCCAGCCCTCCATGGACGCGATGCTGGAGATCGTGCTGGACGAGGATCTGAAGCCGGAGGACGTGAGGGAGATCAGGCTGAGGGCTGGGCCGAACATCTTGGAGCCTCTCAGGTATAGCGAGCCCGTTACGGGTCTGCAGGCCAAGTTCAGCCTGAATTTTGCGTTGGCCTCCATCCTCCTGAGGCGGCGGGCGAAGCTCCGCGAGTATACCACGGAGTTCGTCACGCGTCCAGAGGTTGTGAATGTCATGAGGAGGGTGAGGACTATCCACGACGATGAGATAGCCTCCATGGGTGTGGAGAAGATGCGGAGCATCCTAGAGGTGGAGCTCGTGGACGGGCGGGTCGTCAGAAGGACGGCGGAGGAGTACCGGGGGACACCCGAGAAGCCGTTCATGGGCCACGAGGTGGACGAGAAGTTCATGGAGTGCGCCAGCTTTAAGATGGACGAGGGGAGGGCCCGGGAGGTGCTGGGGGTAATCCGAGGGTTGGAGGAGGCCTCCGATCTCGGCGATCTAACCAGCCTCCTGGCTGATGGTGATTGAGTTTCTCTGCGCATACACCGCCCCTCCTCGTCACCATCGTAAATCTGCTGCGAAGAAGCCAAGATCAGCGACAAACGTAGCTTTTTTCGGGATTTTATGAGGAATTGACGCCCTTCAATAAGCTTATATCGCCATCGCGTCTGCCTGTACCCAGAAGCGTGCTAGCTTTGAGCTTTAAAGGCACGAATATAGACGTCTCTGTCTTCTCGCTGGACGAACCACCCTCGGCGGAGGGTATGTACGGCGAAGGAGCCAGGAAATACTAAGGTAGGGGCAACATGCACGTCGAGAACCTCATCATACTCGTATCCCTGACCATGCTTGTGAGCTACGTCAGTGGCCTCATCTACTCCAAGACCCGGATACCGGACGTCGTCTGGCTCATGGGCTTCGGGGTGCTCATGGGCCCCGTCCTCGGCTACGTGGACAAGGGCCTCTTCAACCAGCTGGCGCCCCTCATGAGCGTCATAGCGCTTAGCATAATACTCTTCGAGGCTGGCATCAACGTGGACATAGTGATGCTCCTCGGCTCCATGGGGAAGGCCATGGTCCTCTCCGTCGCCTCCATCATGGGCTCCATACTCCTCATCGGCACCCTGACGGCCTACTTCCTGGTGCCGGAGCTCTCTTTCCTCCAGGGAATGCTCCTGGGCGCCATGGTCGGAGGGACCAGCACGGTGGCGGTCTACGGCATACTGAGCAGCATAGGCAACACGCTGCCCAACCTGGACAGCACCCGGGTGCTACTCACCATGGAGTCCATCGTCTCCGACCCCGTATGCATAATCTCGTCGATAACCCTCATCAAGATGATACTGCAGCCCGAGTTCACCATCCGCGACACCGTGAAGGACCTCCTCACCACCTTCATGCTCTCCTCCGCGATGGGCCTAGCCATCGGCGTCGTCTGGGCCAAGGTCCTGGACCGGCTTAGGACCAGGCAGTACACCTACATGATCACCCTCGCGGTTCTGCTGCCCACCTACATAATTAGCGAGCACTGGGTGGGGGAGGGAGGCGGCGCCGTTACGGCCCTCGTCTTCGGCCTCGCAGTCACCAACTACCGGTACATCATGGAACGGCTGGGCAGCGGCGACAGGGTCCTCATCAACAAGAAACGGCTCAGGGAGTTCCACGAGGAGGTGACCTTCTTCGTCAAGAGCTTCTTCTTCGTCTACATAGGCGTCGTGGTGAGCCTCTCGGTCAGGTACGCCTTCATAGGCTTCGGCCTCGTGATACTGCAGATCGCCATGAGGTACGCTATAGTAGCCGCGCTGAGCGGGCCCTTCAGCTTCACCCGGGAGGAGAGGGTGCTGTCCCAGGTCGTCTACGCGTCGGGGCTCCCAGCGTTCGTAATGTCGCAGCTGCCCCAGATCTTCGACCCCGGCCGCACCCGCTTCGTGGACCCCCAGATATACCCCGACCTGTGCATGCCCATAGTACTCGGCACCATACTCTTCAGCGGCATCCTGGGCCCCGCCCTCGCCAGGAGGGCGTTGACGGGCAAGGAGACCGTGGAGGCGGAGGCAGGGTAGGCCCCTGCCCCGTTTTTCGTTATTACGGTTCCACATACGGTTTAAGCACCCGAATGGAGAACCTCATTGATCAGGTTGAACTGGGTGCTCATAGTCGGTGGGCTGATACCCTTCTGGATGGCTCTCCTGATAATCCTCATGAACCGCAGCGCCACGAAAACCAGAAGACCCTACAGAGACTTACCCGACTACGAGACAGGCTACGCGTCCGACTACGAATACGACGAGCCGCCAAGGCCGCGTTCTAGGCTCGGCTTCCTGAAGAAGATAAACCTTGGTTTCCTGTCGGGGCTCAGAGGCCGTCTCCCTGGGAGGAAGAAGCCAGAGACGCCTGAGCCTCAGGCTACATCCCAAGGAGGGGCTCAGGACATGTACGACGAGGTGGATGAGTTTCAGCCGCAGGCCGCCCCCGCCGCGGGATTCATAGGGCCAGACCTCACCGAGGAGAGGAGGCTCTGGGGGAAGACGCTGCTCATCTTCACCGGCACGGGGTTCGTGAACGGCCTCTACATCGCGTTGGATTACGTGTTCACCACGTACAGGAAGTCTCTCGGCATGAAGATGCCCCTGGCGACCGAGCTTAAACTGGCTTCCAACCTTACCCTGTTGGCGCTGGGGCTGAGTGTGCTGTACGCGGCCTTGAAGACGGGGCTTAGACTCGCTAAATCCTAAGAAGGTTAGAGAGGCTGGGGCTCTCCGCCGCATCGTTGAGAGTAGGGCCTGCGTCACTCCCGCTCGTAGACGACTTCACCGTCCACTATGGTCATCAGAACCTTGGTCTTGACGATTTCCGCGGGGTCGCAGTCGAGTATGTCGGTGTCGAGGACAGCGAAGTCAGCGAGCTTACCCGGCTCTATGCTGCCCTTGACGTCCTCCTCGAAGGTTATGTACGCCCCGTTCCAGGTGTAGACCCTGATGGCGTCCATGACGCCTATGGCCTGAACCCTGCTCAGGTCCTGCCCCGTCTCAGACGTCCTGTTGACGCACACATGGATACCCTCCATGGGGTTGGCGCTGCACACCGGCCAGTCAGCGTTGCCGCTCGCCACTATCCCCATCTCCATGAAGCTACTCATGGGCATGTACCTCTTCATCCGCTCCATCCCCATGAATCCCCTGTGCTGGTCTCCCAGCTCCCAGCCGAAGCCCACGGAGGT
>CAZCKR010000011.1:7745-12065 GCA_964499305.1 uncultured Candidatus Bathyarchaeia archaeon
AGCTCCTCGTTGGTGTAGCCGTGGACGACGCCGATGTTGTCGGGGGTCGGGTAGTTGAGGTAGGGCTCGTAGACGGCGCAGTTGCCTGCGCTCATGCTTCCGTCGTGGCCCAGCTTGATGCCCGCGAACTTTAGGTGGTTGTCCCCGAAGTGGGTCGTGTAGCCGGCCTCCACGGAGAGGTCCACCGCCAACTGGTACCGCTCGTTCCTGTGGTACGACCGGCCCAGCGTCGGCGCCGCTATGAGGAAGCTGTTCCTGACGTGGAGCCTGCCCTCGTTGAGCAGCTCCTGGTACATGGGTATGAAGTCCATGGGCGCGCCCGGCTCCTGTATGCTGGTGATGCCCCACGACAGGAACAGCCGGTCGGTCTTCGCCAGCCCCTCCTTCATCTCCTCCCGGGTGATCACCGGCTCCTGCGCTATGAGGTCCAGCACGGGCTTGGCTCCCTCCTCCCTGAGGTTGCCGAGGGGCTCACCCGTCTCGGGGTCCCGCTCGATATAAGACGGCGGCTCCGGGTCGGGGGTGTCCTTGCTTATCCCCGCCAGCTCCAGGGCGAGGCTGTTGACCCTTATCCCGTCGTGCCCCCCCTGCCGGGTGACTGATATGGGGTGGTCTCTGGACGCCTTGTCCAGGTCGTAACGGTTTGGGTACCGCTTCTCCTTGAGCTTGGACTCGTTGTAGCCGTAGCCCTGCACCCACCTGCCCTTGGGCAGCGTCTCCGCCCTCTTACGTAGCTCCTCGATGAGGGCGTCTATGCTTCGGACGTACCGGAGGTCGACGGTCCTGACCCTGCGGCCACCTGAGCTGAAGTGGACATGGGTGTCCACGAAGCCCGGCGTTACCAGCTTGCCCCCGAGGTCGATGACCTTGGTGTGCTTCCCCGTGTAGGCCTCTATCTCTTCGCTGGTGCCCACCTTGATGATCTTCTCTCCCTTGCACGCGACGGCCTCCGCGACTGTGTCGTCCTTGTCCACGGTCACTATCTTGCCGTTAGTGAGGACGAGGTCTGCGAATAGCTCGTCGGGAACATGTTTAACCATAAAATCACACGTTTTAGTATCCGCTGTAGTTATTTAACGACTTTCACTGGATCAAACACAAATTATTTAGACGTTTAGGTACGCCCCTCTCTGAGGATATTTTGTCTCTGGAGATGTGGCAGGGAGCTGAGCAAGAGTACGCGGCTGGTCAGCGGCCCATACGCCTCTTCGAGGCCCTCGGCGGGAAGGGGGTCTACGTCTTCAAGCAGGCCGACAGCGTGCCCCGAGCCTTCCTGGTCAATGGGGGGCTCTGCTACGTCCACAGCAACCTACTCGAGGTCTGCACCCCCGAGTGCAGGAACCCCTTGGAGGCCTTAGCCTACGAGAAGGCGTGCGATGCCTACGCGCGCCTCGCCTCGTGGGCCCACGAGGAGGAGACGGGGGAACGGGTCCACGTGTACAAGACAAACATCGCGTACGACCCCAAGGGGGAGCGGACCTACACCACGGTGGGCAGCCACGAGAACTACCTGGTGGAGCGGAGGGCCTACCAAGAGAACATGCGCCTCATGGTCCCTTACCTGATCCTGAGGCAGGTGTTCTGCGGCGCCGGGGGGTACGTGGACGGCCGCTACATGGTCTCCCCCCGTGCCGTGTTCCCCAGGAAGGTCTTCTCGGAGGTGAGCACCGACTACCCTCTGATGAGCACCCGAGACGAAAGCCACGCTGGGGAGACGTACAGCCGAGCCCATATAGTGAACGGCGAGGGCGCCCGCTCCGAGTACACCACCTTCCTCAAACACGCCTTCACCGGCTATGTCCTCAGGGCCATGGAGCGGGGACACCTTAGAACGGTGCCGGAGATAGCGGACCCCATCGAGTCCAACAAGTTCGTCTCCATGAACCTGGACGGCGACTGGGCCGTCCCCCTCGTGGACGGAGCCACGATTAGGGTCACCGACTACCTCAACTCATTCTATCTTGAGGCGGTGGAGAGGGTGTTCGCCGACGCGGCCCCGAGGGAGCACGACAGGGACGCCCTCCGCGAGTTCAATTGGGTCCTCGGTAAACTTGACGAAGGCCTCATAGAGTCCCTGGACACATCCATCGAGTGGGTCATAAAAAAGAGCCTAGCCGAGAGAGGCCTGGAGGGGCTGAGCCTAGAGGATGGCCTGGACCCAGACTCCGCGAAGACGGCGGCGTTGTTCCAGTACACGGCGGTTACAGACCCCCTCTACGAGGAGCTCGTCGAGAGACACGGCCTTAAAACCGTGGTCTCGGAGACCGATGTCGAAAACGCGTTCAATCGTCCCCCTGAGGAGAGCCGAGGCGAGCTCAGAGTAGCCCTCGCGGGGCGCTTCAAAGACGAGGTTAAGACCATCAGTTGGTCCTACCTCAAGGTACGGCCTGAGCTTCATATGCGTCCTTTCGAGTTCAACGAGCTCGGCGGCTGGACATCCACGAAAATAGAGGAGAAGATATCAAAGATCGAGTCAACACTCAGTTGACATCATCTCCCAGCCTACGGTAAATGTTATAGACCCATCTACACATGAGAAGGCATCGCGTCATGTTTTCGAGGCGCCGGGTTTGATGGAACACAAGATACGGGGCGTGGAGCATGAGTTGGCCATGAACACCAGGCCCCAGCTCCCCCACGGCTCCCTCATACACCTAGTGGGGATGGCTATAGAGGAGCTGAAGAAGGCCGGGCTCGTCACAGGAATCAGGGTGGAGGAGCCGCGGCTGGATTACATGGCCCTCAACGGGTTCAGGGTCTACGACGACATGAGTCACCTTGAGCTCTCGTCCCCAAGCTACAACAGTCCCTTGGAGGCCGTGGTCTACGACAGGGTGGCCGAGCTCTTCGCGTACACCGCGGTCACGGGTCTGGATAGCTACTTCAAGGGGGTAAGCGTCTACAAGAACAACGTCTCCAACGTCGGGGAGGCGGGCGGCTGGAGGGCCGTCTCCTACTCCACCCACTCGAGCATCCTCATGGACAGGAGGGTGTGCAACCCGGATGTCTGGGGCAGACTGGAGGAGGCGCTGGCCCCGTTCATGGTCACACGCATCCCCCTCACAGGAGGCGGCGACTATGTGCCGTGCAAGGCGGATGGGGGGCTGCCCCGCCCAGGCAAGGTGATGAAGGGAGACGGTCTTCGTTTCGTCATTTCGCCGCGCGCCGCCTTCGTCAAACGAGTCTCCTCCAACGACACGGTGGACGCCCGGGGGCTGCTCAACCAGAGGGACGACCCCCACGCCGACCCCGTCAAGTACTGGCGGCTGCACGACATAAACTGGGAGGGGCTCCGAAGCCCATATCAGGTTTACCTACGCGACTGCCTCGAGACGCTGGTGATGACGGCCTACGAGCGCGGCTACCTGAAAGACCCGCCGAGGCTGGCCGACCCCGTGGACGCGATAAAGAGGCTGACGCTGGACACAGAGCAGTGCGATTGGAGGGTGGCCCTCGAGGGCGGCGCAGAGGTTGACGCCATCGCCGACGTCATGGAGGGCTTCTACCTGGCTGGCGTCGAGGAGATGATGAGCGAAGGCGACCCCAGCGAGGGCGACAGGATGGCGTTCAAACTCATCGAAGCCACACTTCAGGGCCTCAGCGAGCGCAGGCTCGAGATATTCATTGACGGCATCGACTGGGTCACCAAGAAGGCGCTGGTGGAGGAGTACGCCGGCGGAGACCCCGGGGAGGGGCTCGCCGTCGTGAACCAGTACGCCCTCATCGACGGCGGGGTCCTGGAGTACATCGACGAGGAGCCGGGTGAGACCCAGACCACCTTCAGCTGGGCCGACTCCCTGGATTTCGCCCGGGACGCCATCCCGTGGGTGGACTGGGATGGGCTCACCGAAAAGGTCGAGACGGCGCTCAGGACGGGCCCAGAGGGGACGCGGGAGTACATCCGCTGCCTCGTGGCGAGGGAGTTCCCGTTCCTCGTCGAGAGCATAGAGTGGGAGAGCATCAACCTCTACAGGGCCTCCATCCGCCTGGACGAGCCCTTCATGTTCAACAAGACGATGTGCGGCGACGCCCTGGAGACGGCGACGGGCACATTCAACGAGTTCACAGTGGCCCTCGACAGGCTTAACCGGGAGGGAGGCCACATGGTGTACACGCCCACGGATGACCACGAGAAACGCGACACGGAGGAAACGAGTTGACAGAGAAGAAAGAGGACAGCCTCTTCCCCTCCTTCAAGAAGAGGAAGCTGAAGCGAGAAAGGCTCACCATCAAGAAGGAGCACAGAGAGGTAGTGGCCCCGCCGGGCCAGTGACGCCCAAGCGCCTCTAATAGTGGAGTATGCCCTCGGCCACCAGCACG
>CAZCKR010000011.1:12165-21379 GCA_964499305.1 uncultured Candidatus Bathyarchaeia archaeon
CCGTCCAGTATGCCCGTTATGGGCTCCACGGGGTGGGGGTCGTTCCGCGGGAAGTCCATGGTCACACCCTCCCCAGTCTTATACGCGTAGAGCTCGCTGGCTTGGGTGTGGAACGTCACCCTGTCTCCCTCGTAGCCGAGCCTCGTGAAGAGGAGGTGTGCGGCGGCGAGGGTTTATCGTTTACGCTACACGGGCCTCAGCCGTGCCTTAGCAACACGCAAGGTTTACTACAGGTGAGCCGCATCATACATACATGGTCGTAAAGGAGGTCCTGCTTCTAGGGGACCCTACTCTGAGGGAGGCGTCGGAGCCTGTGACGGACTTCGATGAACTCACTGATGTGCTGGCTGATCTCAAGGACACGTTGACCTGGGCTCAGGAGTATTACGGGATGGGCCGAGCCGCTGCGGCCCCTCAGCTAGGCTACCTGAAGAGGGTGGTCTACGTCCAGATGCCTGAACGGAGTTTCTACCTCGTGAACCCTGAGATAGTGCGGCGGAGCGATGAGACCTTCGAGGTCTGGGACAGCTGCTTCAGCTTGGAGGCCGCGTTCTTCGTCAAGATACCCAGGCACAGGGTCATCGAGGTGGAATACAGGGACGAGGACGGCGGGAGCCACGTCGAGGAGTTCAGGGACGACATGAGCGAGCTCCTCCAACACGAGCTCGACCACCTCGACGGCGTCATGTGCAGCGACCACCTCCGCGACCCACGGGACATCGTGATGAAGGCTGAGTGGATGAAGCGGTACAGGACGCCCGGCATAGGGATGTAGCTACGATCCATATCTTCGAAACATAGCTTTTATTACCGCCACGCTCTTTGAGTGACCAGCTTGAGCGCGAAAATAATCGCCTCCATACTCATCGGCGTCATCATAGCGGGAGGAGCCGGCTACTACTACTACACCGAGTACATCGTCCCCCAGATCGAGGAGCTGCAGGACGCGGTGGACCAGCTCACCTCCGACTACGAGGGCCTCACCGGCGAGTTCAACGCCCTCACGGACGAGCATGAGGAGCTGAACCAGCAGCTGCAGGGCCTTCAAGACGATCACACAGAACTCATAAGCGACAACGAGGAGCTGATGAGCGAATACGAGGCGTTGACGGAACAGTACGAGCAGCTCCAGTCCGAGTACGAGACCCTCCTCAGCGACTACGAGGCCGCCTTCGGAGGGCTCGATATTTCTCCAGAGTCGATACCGGTCCTTGAGAAGCTCTACACATGGGAGTGGGACGGAGTGGAGCGGAGCATAACCATCACCGTGCCCGAGCAACTGTACGATTACTACAGCGAGAAGGAGCGTTACCAGACCACGGACTACCGGGGCTACATACTCCACCCCGTGGACGACCAGTACGTCGAGGCGCTCCTATACGAGTTCAACCTGATACAGGTGGTTGAGGGGCTGAGCGAGGAAAACAAGACCGATTTAATCATCTCGTTCATCCAGAACATGGATTACGCCCTTGACCCGGACTCGAAGGGCCTAACCGAGTACCCGAGGTTCCCAGTGGAGACCCTAGTCGACGGGGGCGGCGACTGCGAGGACACAGGCATCCTGATGGCGTCGCTGCTAGACTGCATGGGATACAACGTATCCCTGATCTTACTGCCGGATCATCTCGCGGTGGGCGTAGAGGTGAACGCCACAGGCGTCCATTGGGTCTACGACAACGTGACCTACTACTACCTCGAGACGACGGCCACCGGATGGGACGTTGGAGCGGTCCCGCCCGAGCACGACCCAGAGGAGGCGAACATATACCCCGTCGAGGAGATGCCGTTCCTGGCGTACAGCTGGACGGCGACGAGGGTGAACAACAAGGCCACCGTGAAGATCCACGTAACCAGCGAGGGTGCTGTATCAGCCGAGGATTACCGCGTCTGGCTTGCGGTGGAGGACGAGGACGGGTTCATATTGGCCGAGACTCATAGCAGCTACTTCGACATGGCCTTCGGCGAGGACGCGTCTTTCAAGCTGAAGGTGACCGGCCCACGATACATGAAGCAGAGGCTGGTCGTGGGAATCACGGACCCCGACGGCGAGACGAGCTTCCTGAGCTACTCCGAGTACTACACCACCCGTTAACGTAATTACGCTGCACGCATCAGTCACCCTGATGCGCCTTGTCTAAGCGGATAGGCATACTGGGCGGCATAAGCCACGAGTCCACGGCGAAGTACTACACGCTGCTCCACGAGAAGTACCACGCGAGGCTGGGCGACTACCATTACCCGGAGGTGGTGGTCTTCAGCCTCGACTTCCAGAGGTTCACGGACTACGAGAACACGGACAGGGACGCCTACATAGAGTACATCGTGCATGGCGTCAAGGGGCTCGAGGACACAGGCGCGGAGTTCATCGTGATGGCGGCTAACTCGCCCCACGCCGTATACCGTGAGGTCTCGGAGGCGGCGGCGGTGCCCATGATCAGCATCGCCGACGCCACCGCGAGGAAGGCAGTGGAGCTTAAGCTTAGGAATGTTCTGCTCCTCGGCATCAAGTTCACCATGCAGTCGACGTTCTACCACGAGAAACTCGGGGAGCACGGCGTCGAGGTGGTGACGCCGGACGAGGAGGAGCAGGACGAGATCAACCGCATCATCTTCGACGAACTCGTGATAGGCGTCCACAGGGAGGAAAGCAAGAAGAGGCTCCTGGAGATCATGGGGGGCTACCCTGTGGACGGCGTGATCCTGGGGTGCACCGAGCTGCCTCTCATCATAGGCGAGGGAGACACGGGGCTAGCCGTGCTGGACACCGTGGACATCCACGTCGAGGCCGCCCTGGACTACGCTCTGTCTTAGGGGCTTCCCCCGGTCATGTCGAGGCTGAACGTGTGGACCCTCTCGTAGCTGCAGCCCATGGCCACGTGTATCTCCCCCGTCGAGGCCTCGTAGACTATGGACCAGATGGTGCTTGACTGTGAAGCCTCGGACAGCAGATCCATGGCTTCACCCGCCGACAAGGCGCCGCTGGACCCTTCGAGTCCCCGGTGGACCGCTCTGTACCTCCAGCACGGAGCGTCTGGACCCGTCGGGGCGCCTTGGATGACATAGTTGGTCATCACCTGGTACGGCGTCTCCTCCCTGATCACATGCATCTCGCCTTGGATGTACTCGACGACCACCGACTCGCCTGACCTGTCGGCTATCATGTAGTGAATTGGTGGTGTAGTCATCTCGACGTTGTACTCTGTGAGGAGCGTGAGAGCCTCGTCGACGTCCTCCGCGTAGTCGAGGAGCAGCCTGATGGCCTGGATCTCGCCTATGGTCGTCTTTCCCTCTGATGCAGGGGCTAGGGCCTCGGGGATGGCTGCCATGCCTACCACCAGCCCCTTCTCGTTCATGCCGTCGAAGGGCAGGTAGGGGGCCGTGAGGAGGCTGTCCAGGTCGTCCTCCTGCGGTAGGCTGTCCAGGCTGTAGCCGAAGTAGCCTAGGTCCACCATTGAGACGCTGGCGTAGCCGTCGGGTGGGTCCGTGTAGAGGAGCAGCGCCGGGTTGCTAGGGAAGTCGAAGTTCCTCCCCATCAGCGTCTCGCCTCCGCCGATGACCGTGAACGCGGTGCACCCCGGCCTGTAGAAGCCTCCTGTGAGGGGCGTCTCACCCGTGGCGAGGTACTCGCTGAAACCATAGTCACCGTTGTAGTGGACCACGTAGAGGGGGTAGTCATCCACCTTCCTGAAGCCGGTGAAGACAGGCTGGTCAGGCTCGATCATGGAGGCCGCGACAAGCAGTAACGCGAGGGCTAGGAGAGGGAACGTGTACCTGGTCGGCTTCAAGGGTTACCCTGAATAGGTTTCTGCGAGGCCTGTTATGAAAATATGGTTGCGTATCCTCCGAGCACTTGCGTGTACCCACAGTATATATCGAGGGGGACTGATCCTCGTATGAGATGGAGTTCTACGAGGTAATCAGGACCCGTAGGAGCATAAGGTCCTATAAGGCCGACGCCGTCCCCGAGGAGTCTCTGAGGCGGGTGCTTGAGGCGGCGAGGATCGCGCCCAGCGGCAGCAACAGGCAGTTCTGGAAGTTCTACGTGGTAAAAACCCCTGAGAAGAAGAAGGAGGTAGCAGAGGCCTGCGGGGGTCAGACGTGGATAGGTCAGGCTCCTATAGTGGTCGTGGCAACAGGGTGGAAGGTGCCTTACAGCAGGGGCGGCTACATGGGGGAGATGTCGTTCATCATGGACGTGAGCATAGCGTTCACCCAGCTCATACTCGCGGCGAGAGCCGAGGGGCTGGGCACCTGCTGGATCGGAGCCTTCCAGAATAGGGACGTGAAGAAGATTCTGGGGCTCCCTGACGACGAGAACGTGGTAGCCGTGACGCCAATCGGCTACCCGGATAAGGGAGGCTTCACCGAGAACACGACCAGAAAGCCCCTTGAAGAGATAGTCGAGGAAGTCTAGAGAAGATGCCCCGTATACGACTCGCCGTCTTCGACATGGCGGGCACAACGGTGGACGACGTCGTCGACGGCGTACCCCTCGTGCTGAAGAGCTACAAGGACGCGTTCGAGGCCCACGGGGTCTATGTGCCCATGGAGGTCCTGAACGAGCAGCGTGGCCGGGACAAGTGGACAGTCATCAGCGAGCTGGGCGGCGAGAAGGCCACCGAGATATACGAAGCCTTCCTGGGGATACTAAACGCGAACACGGGTCGGGTGAATGAGGTGGAGGGGGCGTCAGAGACTTTCAGGTTTCTAAGGGAGAGAGGCGTCGTCGTCTACGCGTCCACAGGGTTCCCAAAAGAGGTCGCTGAAGCCATAGTCGACCGCCTTGGCTGGCTAAAGGACGGCCTGATAGATGGCTGGTTGTGCAGCGAGCAGGTGGGCGCGTCGCGGCCCGACCCGGCCATGATCCTGGAAGCCATGAGGCGGCACGGGGTAACTGATCCCGGCGAGGTGCTGAAGGTGGACGACACCGCGAAGGGCATAGAGGAGGGCTTGAACGCAGGCACCCACACGGTGGGGGTGCTCACGGGCACCCAGAGCATACAGCGGCTCGACTCGGCCGGCCCAAACAGCATCCTCCGGAGCGTCGCGGAGCTCCCCGGCTACCTATCCGGGAAGGGGCTTGTCTAGGGGCTCAGTCTCCGGCGTCTTCAGCCAGTACCACGCCATGAATATTGGGGGAACTATGAGCAGGAGCTCGATGAGGAACGGCATCTGGTGGCTAACGTTGTCGTACAGCCAACCCCCGGTCAGCTGTCCAAGAGCCGCCGCTATCATCGCGAAGAAGCCTTTGGAGCCGCTAACCTTTCCGCGGTGCTCCTGGGGAACGAGTTCCGCGGACAGCGCCGAGGTGGCGCTGTTCACCAGTATCATTAGTAAGCCAACTAACATCATCGACAATATGAGTCTGTAGAAGTCGCCGTACACGAGAAGCAGTACCGCGGCGCCCCATAGGACAAAGGAGAGCATTATCGGCAACCTTTTATCGACTTTGTCGACCATCTTGCCGGCCGGCAGCGCCAGAAGTATCATGGTCACCGGCAGCGCCGTCATTATGTAGCTGAGCTCCACCTCTCCTATGCCCAGGTCCTGCACTATGTAGAGGGTCAGCACGGGCTGGAAGAGCCCCGAGGTGAAGTTTGTAATCACGTTTATGAGGAAGAGGACGAAGGCCGCGGTAGGGACCAGCCTCCAGACGTTCACGGACTCCCTGAGGGATGCGGGGTACTCGCCCAGCATCTCTTTGACGTTTATCTCGGCGGGGTCTTCCACCGTCTCCTTTAGCCTCGATCTGAGGATCGCCGCCACGATGAACCCCACGAACACCAGCTTGTAGGTCAGCCTCATGCTGGGCAAAAGCCCGTACAGCGTGAACAGGTAACCAGCTATCAGGGGGGCGGGGGTCGTCGAGACGCTGGAGATGAGGTTGATGATACTGAACCCCATGCCCCTCTTCTCCTTGGGCAGAGAGTCGGCCACGATGGCGCTCAGCGCGGGCTGGTAGATGCTGCAGAAGCCTGAGATGACGGCCCCCACAATTATCCACTCCCAGCTCGGCGCGTAGGCGTAGAAGAGGCGCGCGAAGGCGGCGACGAATGTCATGGACGCGATGAGCCACCTTCTGCCGTACTTGTCTGTGAGGTAGCCGCCCGGTATCTGCACCAAGGCGACGGCCACGTTCTGAACCGCACCAATGAGGCCGATGGTGGACGCCGTGCCGCCGAGGGCCTTGACGTACAGCGGGTAATAGGTGCCGGGGAGCTCTGTGAAGAAGTCGAGGAACAGCCAGCTCAGCACCATAACTAGGAAGTTGCCCTGCACGAAGTCGAACTCGTGTCGCAGCCTTTGCACTAGACCCTGAGGGGTCTCCTCGAGCTCATCCCTGGTGGACATGTGTGATCTTTTAATTGATTTTAACGGGTTCCTGCGCTAGATATGAGTTGGGGTTTACATCGACGGACTCGGTGTACTCTACCTTGCCGTTTACCTTGCAGCCTCCGTGGATTACCACCTTGCCGCCTCTGACGTTCTCGCACTCCACGTTCTCTATGGTCACCTTTTCGACGCCTACTATGTCCTTGGTCCTGAGCTCGCCCTCCCTGTCCCAGTCCCGGGGAAGGGGCTCAACGTCTACGACGTCGGCCTCGATTCCTTCCTCGGCTACGCTGAGCTTCCTCCCGAGGCGCGCCTCAAAGTACTTGGCTTTTATCCCGCCTCTTACCTTGAAGCCCCCTCTCAGCTCGACGGAGCCCTTTGAGTCTATGTCTCCTCCGACGCGGAGGGAGCCGCTCACCCTCAGCTCGTCGGCTATAACCGCGTCTCCACGTATGGTGGTTGAGCCTGAGGCACGCATCGAGTCACCGTGGACGCCTCCTTCGACGCCTAGGCTCCCCGACTTCCTGAGGTGCTGGAAGTGTGCGTCGCCTTCAATCGACGCTGAACCACTGAACTCTATCTGTTCAGCGTGGATATCGCCCTCCACCCTGGAGGAGCCGCTGGTCTTCAGCTCGCCTACGCGCAGCCCCCCGGGTATGGTGCTGCTCCCACTCGTCGATATGCGCTCTGGGGAGATGCTGCCGCTCCCGGAGACCTTCACGGTGCCGAAGCCTTGAAGAGTTACACGGCCTGAGCCGCTTATCCTGGTGGCCGGTATTTTACTATACTCCAATGTCTTTCAAGGCTTGAGTCACGTGTTTTCTTTATAAAGTGGACTCACGTCTTGAAGTCTCATATGGTAGTCACAATTTGTGACCAAGAGCATGGGCTGTATAAAGTTTTTTCAGCGCCTAGTGCTGTGGTTCCTTATGGGCGTCGTGTTCGACATAAAGCACTACGCTATCCACGACGGCCCAGGCATAAGGACGACGGTGTTCCTCAAGGGGTGCCCCCTGGACTGCGCTTGGTGCCACAACCCCGAGAGCAAGCACCCCCAGCCGGAGTTCATGTGGTGGCCGACCAGATGCATAGGGTGCCGCAGCTGCGTGGAGAGCTGCCCCGAGGGCGCCATAGCCATCGGAGACAGGCTGGTCATCGACGAGAAGCTGTGCGTCGGATGCGGCACATGCGTCGAGGGGTGCTACGCTGAGGCCCTGGAGCTTGTTGGCAGGGAGATGAGCGTCGAGGAGGTCATGGAGGAGGTCCGCAGGGACGCCGAGTTCTACCGCGAGTCGGGTGGAGGCGTCACCTTCAGCGGCGGCGAGCCACTGATGCAGCCCATGTTCCTAGCGGAGATGCTTATGGCTTCCAAGAGGGAGGGGTTCCACACCGCCGTGGATACAAGCGGCCAAGCCGACCCGGCAACCTTAGAGAAGATCATGGACCACACCGACCTATTCCTCTATGACGTGAAGCACATGGACCCTGAGCAGCATAGAAAATTTACAGGAATATCGAACGAGCAGGTACTGTTGAACCTGTCGCTTCTCAGGGG
Source organism: uncultured Candidatus Bathyarchaeia archaeon (assembly GCA_964499305.1). Classification (GTDB taxonomy): domain Archaea; phylum Thermoproteota; class Bathyarchaeia; order TCS64; family TCS64; genus RBG-16-57-9. The sequence goes on from CAZCKR010000011.1 coordinate 20,057, forward strand.
CAGGGCGGTCGTCGTCCGTGTGCCCCTTGTCCCAGGGATCAACGACGACGAGGGGAACATCCGTAGTATGGGCGAGTACGTCTCGGGCCTAGGGTTCAGCGATCTCTGTCTGCTGCCCTACCATAGGGTGGGAGCCGAGAAGGCTCAGCGCCTCAACAGGGAGACGGGGCCACAGTTTGTAGCTGAGGCGCCGACCGAGGAGAGCCTGGATCGGCTCCGCGGCGTCTTGACGGACTACGGTTTGACCGTCAAGATAGGCGGCTATCCTGTGAAGCTCGGCCGCCACATGTCCTGTGCCTTAGAATAAGACCTAAAAATAGGGGGCCTATGCCCCTCTACGTGACGTCGAAGAAGTGCTGCGGCGGGTACTTGGGGAGCTCTCTCGTGAACGACCTTTCGGGCCAGAAGTAATGGATGACCTGGTGGGTCACCTCCGCGGGCATGGTCAGGCTCCGTATCATCCTGGTGTACTGCTCCTGGCTGTCCACATCGTTGATGAAGCACCAGTTGAACTTGACCTGGCTGGGGCCGTAGAGGCCCAGCAGCCGGACTCCTTGCTTCTCGCACTCGGCCCTGACCGCCTCCACCCAGCCCATGAGGCCTTCCCTCGTGCCCAACCAATCGAAGTAGCTGATCACTAACACCCTTCTCTCACCTCCTGCCCGGTCAGAGGGGGGAAAACCCGTTAAAGGCTAGACATGTGGCAGATATATGGGTTGCTTACTCCTCGGCCTTCTCCGGGTTCTTGAGCATGAACCACAGGTAGACGAGGGCCGCAGCGAGGAGCACGCTCTGCAGGGTCCACGGGGAGCTGGGCCGGAGCGAGTAGATGAAGCCGCCCACGAGGTTGCCCAGTATCCTGGGGAAGAAGACGAGGAACCCAGTGGGGAACCCGACGCCCGTGACGCCGAGGGTTATCCCGCTGCCGAGCCCCGCCATCACCCTGCCCCTCATCGCTCTGGGGATGCTGTCCGCTAGGTAGACCTGGGAGGATATCCAGATGAGGACGGCGCCGAGGACGACCGTGGTGTAGATGAGGAGGGTTGCCATGAACCCCTCCGCGAAAGTGAACATGTACATGCCGGGGATCGAGATGAGTAAGCCCGCGATGAAGCAGTTGCGGGCCCCGAACCGATCCACTATTCCCCCGATGAATATGCCGAGTACGGCCTTCGCGACGCCGCTCCAGAGGAGGACCACTCCCCACTGGTACAGCGTTAGCCCGATCTCAGTGGTCGCGTATATGATCCAGAAGGGCAGTATCATGCTGCTCAGGAAGGAGAGTAGCATGGTGACTCCGGCGTAGCTGCGTATGTTCCGGTA
>CAZCKR010000011.1:21479-26127 GCA_964499305.1 uncultured Candidatus Bathyarchaeia archaeon
CGAGCATGTAGCTGCTGATGAAGTTGTCCAGGTTGGTGTCGGACATGCTCCAGATGGTGCGGCTCATGGTGAGCACTAACACGTTCCGCGGGATGAGTGACTTCTTCTCGGTTTCCTGCAATTAACCCGACACCGATTTAGATATCTTGACAGGTGTAAGATGGTTAAACCTTACGCAATCCGAATCCATAACGGTGGCATGGTGCAGAGCTCGGGGTTCTTAGCGGCCAAGAAAAGTGTTATACCGTCACCGGATCTGATTTGGCTGAGTGTGACATGGACGAAGAGAGCTTCATTCACCCCTACATCCCCAACTCTGTGCCGGAGATCAAGAGAGAGATGCTAAGGTTCATCGGGGCTGGGGGCGCCGACGAGCTGTACAGGGAGATGATCCCGGAGAGGCTGCTGCTCGGCAGACCCATGGACCTCCCTGAACCCTTACTCAGCGAGCTGGACCTGAGGCGCCACGTCGAGTCCATCCTCTCGAAGAACAGGACCCCAGAGGAGTACGTGAGCTATCTGGGCGCCGGCTGCTGGAGACACTACGTGCCCAAGGTATGCGAGGAGATAGCGAGCCGCAGCGAGTTCCTCACAGCCTACGCCGGGGGCAGCCACAGCGACCTGGGCAGGTATCAGGCCAACTTCGAGTTCCAGAGCCTCATATGCGAGCTCCTAGGCATGGAGGTGAGCGGCATCCCCACCTACGACTGGGGGGCGGCCGCCGGGAACAGCGTCAGGATGGCGACGCGGCTGACCGGGAGAAGGGAGGTGCTGGTGCCCCGGAACGTGAGCCCCGCCAGGCTGAGCATTATAAGCAACTTCTGCGGCTCAGCCTCGAATGCAAGCCGCATAGACGTCAGATTGGTCGACATCGACGCCGCCACGGGCATGGTGGACATGGGTGACCTGGAGTCCAAGGTGTGCGAGGAGACGGCCGCCGTCTACTTTGAGAACCCCAACTACTTGGGCGTCATCGAGGCGGAGGGAGCCTCCATCTCCGACGTGGCCCACGACGGCGGCGCCGAGAGCGTCTGCGGCGTGGACCCCATAAGCTTGGGGGTGCTGGCGGCGCCAGCCGACTACGGCGTGGACTTAGCGTGCGGCGACGCTCAGCCCCTGGGGATGCATATGTACGCCGGCGGCGGAAGCTGCGGCTTCATCGCCAGCCGAGACGAGGAGCGGTACGTCGCCGAGTACCCTCTCCGACTGGTGTGCATCGCCGACACAGCCGTCGATGGCGAGTACGGGTTCGGGCAGGCCCTATACGAGCGCACCAGCTACATGGCGCGGGAGAACGCCAAGGACTGGGTGGGCACAACCACGGCCCTGTGGGGCATCACCGCCGCCGTCTACATGAGCCTCCTCGGCCCCCAGGGGATGAGGGAGCTTGGGGAGACCATCCTCCAGAAGAGCCACTACGCGGCGGCGACGCTCGACGCGCTTGACGCTGTGGAGGTCCCGTTCAAGACGTTCTTCAAGGAGTTCACCGTCAACTTCGACAAGCCGGTGAGGGAAGTGAACGAAGCCCTCCTAGGCCACAGAATCATAGGCGGGAAGGACCTATCCGCGGAGTACCCCGAGATGGGCGAGGCGGCCCTGTACTGCGTCACCGAGATGCACAGCCTCGGCGTGATAGACGCCCTCGTGGCCGCCCTCCAGGAGGTGCTGGCGTGAAAGTGAGGGAGTACCACGCGCCCAGGTGGAGCGAGCCCATCATCCACGAGCTCAGCACCAGGGGCGAGAGAGGGTTCGTCCCACCTGGGACCGAGCCCAGTATCAGGGAGAAGGTGGGGCCGGCGGAGAGGCTGGTCCCTGAGGCCATGAGGCGGAGACGCCCCCCTGGGCTGCCCGAGCTGAGCCAGGCGCAGGTGCTGCGGCACTACCTGCGGCTCAGCCAGATGACGCTGGGGATGGAGATGGAGATCGATCTAGGAGTGGGTACCTGCACCATGAAGTACAGCCCCAAGATCAACGAGGAGCTAGCCGCCATGATAATGGATGTCCACCCCCTCCAGCCGGAGGAGACCATGCAGGGCATCCTGGAGATAGCGTACGAGTTCGGAGATGTGTTTCTCCGGGAGATCAGCGGCATGGACGCTTTCACGTTCCAGCCACCCGGGGGCTCGGCTGGGTGCTACAACAACGCTCTCATCATGAGGAAGTATCACCGGGACAACGGGGAGCCTGAGAGAGACGAGGTCATAACCACCATATTCAGCCACCCATGCGACGCCGCCACCCCCGCCACGGCGGGCTTCAAGGTGATCACCCTCTACCCGAACCCCGAGACCGGCCTACCGGACACGGAGGCGCTCAAGGAGGCGGTGGGCCCCAGGACTGCGGGCTGCTTCATCACCAACCCCGAGGACACGGGCATCTTCAACAGGAACATAGACGAGTGGACGGGCATCGTCCACGACGCCGGCGGCCTCTGCAGCTACGACCAGGCCAACGCCAACGCCATCATGGGCGTCACCAGGGCCAGGGAGGCGGGGTTCGACATGCTGTTCTTCAACCTACACAAGACTTTCAGCAGCCCCCACGGCAGCAGCGGCCCAGGCTCTGCCGCCGTCGGCGTAACCAGCATGCTGGAGGAGTATCTCCCGGTGCCGGTCATAGTCAAGAAGGACGGAGAATATCGCCTCGACTACGACCGGCCCAAGAGCATCGGCAAGGTCAGGGACTTCATGGGCAACCTGCAGGTGGTGGTGCGGAGCTACGCGTGGTGCATGGCCCTGGGGGCCAGGGGCCTCAGGGAGGCCGCCGAGGTGAGCATGATAAACAACCAGTACCTCGTGGAGAAGGTCAAGCATATCAGGGGCGTCTCCCTGCCCTTCAAGGGGAGGCGGCTGGACCAGGCCCGGTGGAGCCTAGAGAAGCTCAAGATGGAGACGGGCGTAGGGGTGGGCGACGTCAACCGCAGGGTCGTCGACTACGGCGTCCAGAGCATGTTCACGAGCCACCACCCGTGGCTGGTGCCCGAGCCCTTCACCCCGGAGCCCTGCGAGACCTACAGCAAGGCCGACATAGACTACTGGTGCGCGGTGTTGGAGAGGGTGTGCGAGGAGGCGTACAGCGACCCCGAGCTGGTGAAGACGGCGCCCCACCGCAGCAGCAACCACAGGGTGGTGTTCGACGGCTTCGATGACCCGGAGCGTTGGGCCATGAGCTGGAGGGCGTACAAGAGGAAGAGGGGAATGGAGTGAGGCTGAAAGACAGGGTAGCGGTAGTGACGGGGGCCATGCAGGGCATAGGCGCCGGCGTGAGCCGGGTCCTGGCCCGCAGCGGCGCCACCGTCATACTCACAGACGTCTCGCCCCGGGTGGAGGAGACGGCAAGGAAGATAGCGGAAATGGGGTACTCGGCGGAGCACCGCGTCATGGACGTCACCGACCCAATGCAGGTCGATGAAGTTTTCAAAGAGATTACGACGAGGCATGGACGCGTCGACATCCTCGTGAACAACGCAGGCATCTACCCCCGGAGGAGGCTGGTGGAGATGGACGAGGAGTTCCTCCACAGGATGTTCGAGATAAACGTGTTCGGCATGTTCAGGTGCGCCAGGGCGGTGCTACCCGGCATGATGGAGCGCCGGTACGGCAAGATAGTCAACGTGAGCAGCGTCACGGGGCCCATGGTGGGCGCCCCGGGCGGCGGCCAGACGGCTTACGGCGCCACCAAGGCAGCGGTGATAGGGTTCACCAAGGCCCTCGCCCTTGAGACTGCCCAGTATGGCATCAACGTGAACACCATCCTCCCAGGCTACATCCACAGCCCCGGCGCCTACGGGCTCAGGGGAAGCGAGGCCCCCGACGACGCCGAGGAGAAGATGAGGGATTTCGGTTACAAGATACCCATGGGCCGCCAGGGGACCCCGGAGGACGTGGGCAACCTGGTGCTGTTCCTCGCGTCGGACGAGTCCAGCTACCTCACGGGCAGCGAGATAGTGATAGACGGCGGCAACATCCTCCAGGAGGAGTACCTCGGCCCCTACAAGCCCAAGTAGGCTAAGGGGTCGGGTCCGAGAGCCGCAGGAGGCTCGTCTCACTCAGCCTTGTATAGGGTTCTTCTCCTGTAGCCCGTGACCACCTTGTAGTAGCCCTTCAGTTCCTCGTCCAGCTCCGGGTCTCCGGTGTCTACCCGGAGCGCCCGCGCTCTGAGAGTGGCCAGCTTCTGCGGCGTCGCCAGCACTATGATGTTTTCCTTGCCCACCTTCCTGATGACCTCGGGGCTTATCTGCTGGTTCCCCCTGCCGAAGACGAATCCCTGGCCCCCGATGACGGTGACGACTATCTTCGCGTCCCTGCCGTCGAGGTGGGCGAGTATCTGCTCCTCGTTGACGTCCCTGGCCACAAGCTCGCCGTCCATCAACAGGTCCACCCCGAGGAGCGTCTTCTCTGCGCCGAACTGCTCCACCACCGGCCTGGTGGACGAACCAGGGCCCACGATGTAGAGCACCCCGGGCTCCATCTCGTCGGTTATGTCTGCTGCTATCGCCTCCAGGTCCAGGGGCTCCTGGCTGACGCCCCCCTCCTTGCTGCCCTGGAGGTACTCTGGGGCGTAGGGTATACTCATGTAGCCGTAGAGCCGCGCCGAGAGCCGGTTCTCCCTGAACGCGTCCTCGTCGATGTCCATCACCTCCGCGTCG
>CAZCKR010000012.1:0-24683 GCA_964499305.1 uncultured Candidatus Bathyarchaeia archaeon
TAGTTACATGGAATAAGCGTTTTTTGGAGCGTGTTCTGTCCTTATACATCGGTTGCCTTGACGCTTTTTACAGGTTTCGTGATCCATTCTGGGGTTTCTGTGGCTCCTCATGGTTAAAGGCGCGTCGGCGGCGTTTTTCGTCTACCCCCTGATTTGGGGCGACGTATGTGTAACGCTTTTCTGTTGAAGGGCTTTGGTTGATGGTGGTGGTCTGGGTTGGGGCTTAGGTTTGGTGTCATCACGATTCAGAACGTTCCCTGGGAGCAGGAACTGGTGCGCTGGAAGAAGGTCGAGGAACTGGGCTTCGACAGCGTCTGGGTGGCCGACCACTTCGTCGATTTCACCAGGCCACATCATTCGTGGTTCGAGGCCTGGACGCTGTTAGCCGCTCTGGCCTCCCATACGTCTAGGATAAGGGTAGGCACGTTGGTTACCAACGTTTTCTGGCGTAACCCCGTCTTCCTGGCGAGGCAGGCTATGACCCTGGACCACGTCTCCGGGGGCAGGCTGGAGCTTGGGTTGGGGGCGGGTGTGTCTGCCGAGGTCGACCCGACGTACCGTATGACGGGATTACGTGATTGGGGGGCAGGAGGGAGGGTCGATAGATTCGAGGAGATACTGGAGATGCTGGACAGCCTGCTGAGGAGAGAGGCTACGGACTATCATGGACGGTTCTATGACGTGGAAGGCGCCGTCATATGCCCCCAGACGATCCAGAGGCCGAGACCCCCGTTCACGGTAGCCGCCCTGGGTAGGAGGATGCTCAACCTGGCGGCCCGGTACGGTGACGCCTGGAACACGTTCGGCGGCCTCGACCTGTCCCCTGAGAAGATGTATGGGAAGGTCAAGGCAGACAACGCGCTCCTGGATGACTGCTGCCAGAAAATCTATAGGGACCCCGCGTCTCTGAGGCGTTCGCTGCTTCTCTACGGTGAGGAGGCTTGGACGCTGTTTGACTCCGAGGCCAACCTTCGGCTTCTAGTCGAAAAGTATGCGGAGGCAGGTATAACCGAGTTCATACTCTATTATCCGCGGAACGGGGAACAGGTTGATGTCTTCGAGAACGTGTCAAGGGACGTGATACCCGAGCTGCGAGCCATCTATGCATAGTTTTATCCTCACGGCACAGTAAGTGTATTCAGTGTCTCAGGAAGCGTCATCACCCGCATCACATCGCATGAAAGGATATAATGTGGTATGTCGAATGCTTGCGGTATCCGATCTTTGATTGTTTCAACATATTTCCTCTTCGCAACTTCGTGACTCTTCATAGGATTCCTCATATCGTAATATGTCCAGTCCCTCACCTCGAATTCCATAACATGAATATGAAAACCATGCCTACCCGAGAAAACAATCATGATCTTATCATAATTCTCTGCGACAATATCCAACGCCTTGTAGGTGAGCTGCTTGGCTTGATCTAGGCAGCCGTAGCAGAATCCCTCTGGCTCAGTCCTGTGACGATGTGGTTGAAAATTCATATAAGAGTCAATGTCAATAACAAATTCGCTCCCGACTGGAATTGCTCTCAGCGAGATACACTTCTCGCCTACCTCTTCCGGTCGGAGGTATTCCATCACACTAGCATAGATGTGAACTGGTGCAATCTTGACGGCATATTTCCTCAGCTTACGGTGATTCAGCCTTGGCGTCTTCTTGTTTAGGGCGATGAATATGCCTTCGTTGGTAACGATCTTGAACTGCTTCCTCCATAGACCTGACCAGCCATGATAAAGAGTAGGCTCGTCCCAGTTCTGGTAGAAGCGTCTGATAGCTTCAGCTCCCAACAATGGCTTCACGGTCAGGGTGTTCCCATAGCTCGTTTATCATCTCAGCTAAGTCTCGTAGCTCATGGATGATTCTCAGATTAGCGTCAATGCGCCTCATGTCCCAGGTTTTCTCTTTCAGCTTCTGCTGCCTGATCTTCTTGCTGTTGACCTCAAGGTGTCGCATGAGGACATCGGCTTGCTGTTCCAGTTTCTCTAACTCGTTCAACTTTGTTCACCTTGGGCTACCAATTGAAGCGAGGTGTTTTTCTGGATATAAGGCGAACTTAGCTTCATGATCCGCCCAGAGAAGAGTGAAAATGGTGGAAATATTTTGTTGATATTAACCAGAAATAACCTAACCAAAATGCTCTACAAATATGCTCACAATAACAAAATACATGATCATGGATGATAAAACATGATGATCCGTACTATATTTTATTAAATAACGACTAATATCATAATTATTATGATTAAAGCAGAAGATTTTGAAAGATTGATAGAAGAAAGAGGACGGAGAAAAGCACAAAAACATCACCATGGACAACAAGAAAAAGTTGTATGGGAAAAAGTATCGTGTCCGTACTGCGATAAGACGATTCAATATGTCCGTAAGCAGGATTTCAAGGGAATTCTCACCTGTCCGCACTGTGGGAAGGAGTTTAAGGTTCCTTCGTTGGACGAGTTCCTCTGATTCTGCTCAATCCTCTCAGAAGGGTGATGTGAGGATAAAATCATCGATTAGGCTTCTTCAGGATTCAGCTCATTTTCAGGCTCTGCTTAAGGTTTTGAGCAAATTCCTCTGCACGTTTAAGGTCTTCGGCATTAGGTCTACCCTTATTCATTCCACCGAAGAACCTGAGAAAGCTATTAGTATTGAAGCCCCTGCACTGAAACTCCCCAACAATCCTGCAGCCCTTACTTTGGAGTATTTCCCTGAGCGCCGAGTGGTCTTTCGTTCTTTTCTCTTCTCCCGTCAGTCCGCTGGTTGAGAAGATTATCGCGTTCTTGTCTGCGAGCCGAGGGAGTTTGTCGGCGAAGTCGAGGAGAACCTGATAGTGCTTATCGCTGTCAATCCCTGAGCCGAATCCTAGTAAATCGTATTCATGAAGCTCTTCAGGGTCTATTTCCTTCGGGGTTTTTATTTGCGCGTCAAGGACCTTGGAGAAAACGTTAGCGATTTTCTCAGTATTATTATGATGGTAGGAAAACAAAACCAGTAGAGACTTCACTCAGATACACTGCCCTATTTTCGTTGAGCTCATTATATCTCACTTGCGCGCGCGTGGGTCTCTTTTGGAAAGAACCTGCGTATAGGCAGCAGCAGTCCCAAGAGGCTTAAGGTCACAAACACCGCCAAGAAGGGAATTAGATGTGCAGTTGACGGTCCTATGCTCATAGTAATCGCTGTGTGGCCTAGGAAGAAAACTGGGACAGACCAGAGAATGTACCAAGCCCATTTCTCCCCTCTTCGATACGCAGTAGCGGAGATCGCTGTTACGAAGAACGCGAAGCCCATGTCAGACCAACCTCCAGCTCTAAAGTAGAAGTCATACAGGTCGAAGAACCTCGGGTTCGATACCTCAAACTCGCTCAACCCCATGCCGATGATGCTCTCAGGGGTCGCTGGGTCTGAGTTGACACCCAATGTGTGTGGTGCCCCACCTACCAAGGTAAGCACTCCAATAGCTGCGATGATAACCCATGCATACTTCTCGTAAACCTTCTCAACCCGATTATGACTCATTTTCTTGTCCTCCTGTTTTGATTACACTTCTAGATGAGGATTCTAGGTGCTTTCGCACGTTCCGGTTTAGATTGGATTCTTGTTTCATTTCAATCAGGGGATAAGGTTCAAAGATTCTATTTGAAGTAAATGAACGCTAGTATATAAAAACACACTTGAGCGTTCGCGCGGCTTTTCACGTTGTCCAGTCATCATAAGCTCAGTGAAACAAATTGAAAAAGAATGAAGACAAAGGCGTCTGGGTCACCACCATGCCCACTTGGAACTCAACAGGCAATAGGAGTGGGTAACATGCCCAAGGGAAGGCACTCATTCTCCATTGAGATGGCCTCAAAAAGCCATATAGATACGATCTCGGTGAGCAACGAACCAAAGACTGAGGTTATGTTTGAAGGGGAGCTTGGAGGACTGGTTCAAATTGAGTTTATTGAAGGAATCATACTACAGATAACTGGAGACAACGGGGTGTTCCGAATCGATTTAACCGAAAAGGAGCTATCTCACGGTCTAGCAAAAAAGCGAAGTCTCTAACTCACATATTATTGAAACCATGTTAATGCTTAATAATCCAACAAATTTATTATAAAGGAGTTTGACATGGAAGCGCTATGTGACCTTTTATTTGAGCTATCTAATGACGACAGACTTTCAATCCTGTTTGAACTCCAAAAAGGGCCGTCGAAAATATCTGACCTATCAAAGACCCTTGATTTCACACCACAAGCGACCACCAGAAACGTGACACGCCTTGTTGAAATAGGATTGGTTAGAAGAAACGAAAGCTCGGATTACATATTAACTCCCTATGGAGCCACAGCGTTGGACCAGCTGGACTCGTACATTTTCATCTCCGAAAACAAAGATTATATGAGCACACACTGGACAAGCCAACTTTAGAATTCTCAGCAAGATTGGGAGAACTGAAGAATTGTGAAAGAATTGACGACCCACTGGATATGGTTTCGAACATTGCAAAGGTATTCGATGAAGCGGAGGAGTGGCACCTGTACATGGCTCCTGTCAGGATTACGAGTCATGACTCAAAGCAAGACATAGTGGACCAGTTAGAGAAAGGGACAAAGATCCGTGTTATAGAAGAAACTGATTATAAGCCTACAGCCAAGTCTCTGGCGCGTACACCTAAGGAGCAACTAAGAGCCATACAGAACCACTGGGTAAAAGGGAACATGGATTACAGGTACCTCGACGAGATCACTATCAGGATGTTCTTGTCCGAGAAAGAAGTTTCATTATTATCGTTTCCAAAGATTGATGGTGAGGTGGACCTGTTGGGCTTTGCTTCCTCTGATCCTAATTTTCATGGCTGGTGCAAGGACCTCTTTGATTATTACTGGGCTAGAGGCAAAACGAAAACCACTTTTTGGACCCAACCACTTCTTGATAATGGTTAAATGAACAACCCGTTCAAATCTATCCCACGCGCGCTAGGATTAATCACATTCGCAAAATAATCTAAAAGTGGTGTTTTATCAATGAATCACTGGTAAAATCATCGATTAGGTTTCTTCATTTCTCAGCTCATTTTCAGGCTAGGATTGGTCACCCTCAGCTAAATAAAATCATATAGAGAATCTCATGTAAATCCATAATTTTATCCACAATTCATCTGGTTCAGGTTGAAGCCAACGCTGTTTCTGTCTAGGAGTTGGGTTCGAACCCTATATCCAGGGGAGATATCTCCCGAAACTACCTCAAGCTCCCATTTGCATGTTACTTGGAATTTCATGTTTTGAATTCAGTCTATCTGAACAACTGTTTCTCTAGGCTCACCTTTTCAGTTCTTAGTTCATGGATGCGGGAAGAGAATTTCTGAAGCTTCAGTTTATAGGATTTTTCGACCTCCTTCGCGTCTTCGCTACGCCTTCTCACCGTTATTATCTTGTCCATGTCATCTGGCGAACCTATGTCGATGTTTCTGCTACCAACTGTCAAATTGTCCATGATCTCCATGTTCCTCAGAATCTGCTGGTACTCCTTGTTTGTGTTGATGTTCTTGATCTCTCTCTCGATCTGCATAATCCTGTTTAGATTTGTTCGACGCGAAGAACTCACAATATTATATAGTCAGTTGTACCATATATACCTCTCTAACATTATTGCGTGTTTCCCGGCTAAATCCGAGTTTTCCCGCGGAGAATAGCCGTCAATTTTAAGGTGACAGCAGCTTACTACATCGGTTTTTTCTTCCATTAAATTCACTTTTTAGGCGGGTTAAACTCCGTAACCACGGAAGAAGAAGGTTTATTTATTGAGCAGAGTGCCGCCTAGATCCCACACACCCAAAAACGCTTATTGCTAGTAACCTGCCATAAAAAAAGGCTAGGGCTGCCTACCCCTAGCGTACACTGCACTGTGGAGAAGCGCCCCCAGGCTCATACCCACCAGGTTCCTGATGGGGTGCGCCACCACCGTGTAGTTGTCGTGGAGATAGTTGTCGTAGTCCTGAAGCTTCCCGTACACCTCGTCCCTCAGCCCCGACAGCGCCTCGCTGCCCCCAGCCTCCAGCTCCGCGTCAAAAGTGCGAATCATCCCGCCCAGGTAGAACATCCTGTACAGATCGTCCCTGCCCTCGACACCCACCTTCTCCGCCACCGTCGCCTTCCTGGCGTGCACCTTCTCGTCGAACGTGAATGGCGGGTTACTAACGTTAGTATACCTCTCGATTATCGGCTCCATCCACTCGTCCATCATCACCTTGAACCGGCTTCGAGTCCCGAGGTGCGGCAGCGCCCTGTTCCAGACGTCCAGCATCCAGCTGCTCACCTCGTCCCTCCTCTCCTTAGCATACAACAGGCTCTCGCCTAGGGTGGACTCACTGGGCTCGTCGTTCCACATCCTGGGGTCGTACCATATGCAGCACTCGGGGATCATGACGAACACGTAGGGGTTCAGCGTCTGGGCGTACTCGTAGAGGTCGCAGCCCGGGATGGGCTCGATGTTGGTGTTGCCGCTTGCCCACTGCCTCAGCCACCCCTTCGCCGGAGTCAGGTACGCCGCCTGCTGGATACCGGGCGCCAGCGTCGTCCCCAGCCGTTTCCGGGGGAACACTTCGAACCTCTTCGCGACGTCCCACAACGGCGCGTATAGCTCGGGGCATGGGTGAGGCACCTCGTAGGTGATGCCTCCCCACTTCATCATGTGGAGGGCGCTCACGAAACTCATGGGCACCCTGTCCATGACCCTCATCAGCGCCCTGGTCTCGGGCACCGGATTGTTCAGGTCCAGGGGGCCGAACCTGAACGGGAAACAGCTGTCAGGCGTCTTAACGTTGGGCGTCCTGTAGTAGTTGAGGGCGAAGTTCATGGGGGTGTGAGGCCCCATCTGGAAGCCCTCGTTGAGCCTGGCCCCGTCAGGGTCGCTGCACTTCACCAGGTACCACGTGTAGTCGAGGGCCTCGGTCAGCTCGTCGTCCTGGAGCAGAGCCTCCGCCATGTAGTCCAGGAGGTTGCCGCCGAAGGGCTCCTCGCAGTTCGGGAACCCGTGGATCAGGGCGTTGTGCCTGCCGTCCCCGATCTTCAGGCAGTCGATGACCTCGCCGTCGGCGCTCTTCCCCAGGTCTATGAGTTCCACCTTTCCGGGGTACTCGTTCACGAGGTCGGCGTTACGCTGGTGAAGCTCGTCGACGGTCATGTACCGCTTATAGTTGGGCACAGAGTCAAGTACGCGTGAGAAATCAGGCATAAGATCACGGGGGAACAGTGGCTAATAACGTTGTCCAGAATCAGCCGCGTGGGCTCCATGATCGCCGGTGAGAACTGATACGGTGTAAAGAAGGTTGAAAAAAATATGGTTTAAAAAATTGTGTGTTATCCGGGCAGATTACTCGTCGTCAATGTCCTCGTCTTCTTCCAAGTCCTCTTCTTCGTCGAATTTTTCGTCGTCGTCGAGGCAGTAGATGCAGAGCTTCTCGTCGGGCTCTCCGCAGTCGACGCAGAACTTTTCTCCACACATCTTGCACTTGGTGACGTTGTCGGCTTCCTCGCCACAGATCGCGCATATAGGCATCTTTACATCACTCCGTTGAGCCTTAACAGGCATATTGCAGAGAAAGCAGGATGCAATTAACGACTTCCTAAAATTAAACACGTAATAAAGCAGCATCAATACCATCTTTTTTAATATGTATTTGTAATTTGTTTATATGTCAGGTTAATATGAAATTCTATATAATGAATTACGTATATAAAGCAAAAAATAATCTATTGGACATGACGGATTGATTTTTTCTTAAATTTATTTGTTTAAATAATTTATTTCAGCGACCTTATGAGGTTGGGCGTGCTCAGGTCGATCCCCTCCGCCGTGAACGTGGAGTACGCCGCGTCCCGGACCATGGAGTCGAGTTCCAAGGTGCGTCTCGTGTCCGAGATGAAGTAGAACAAAGTGTACTCCATCGCGAAGTTGCCGAGGTCCGTGACCCAGACGTAGGGCGTGGGTCTCTCGGCGAGCCCCTCCACCGAGGCCGCGGCGCCGAGGAGTATCTCCTTGACGCGCTTAGGGTCCACGCTGTAGTCCATGGTCACGACGCAGCGGCGCCTCACGTAGTCGTAGACGCTCTGGTTCTCGATGACGGTGTCCAACAGCATCTGGTTAGGCACAGAGATCACGAGGTTGTCCAGGGTCCTCATCCTGGTGTAGATGAGGTCTATGCCCTCCACCTCGACGAACCTGTCCTGGAAGACGAGGCGGTCCCTGATCTTGAAGGGGCGGCTCACCATGATTATGATGCCGGCTATGGCGTTGCCTATGGTGTTCATGGACGCGAACCCGATGATGGTGCCGCCTGCGAGGACCCAGAGCCCCACGAAGAAGTCCACTCTGACGCCTAGGAGGTTGAAGACCACGACGAAACCGATGATGTAGGCGGTCCACTTGATCAGTCTCTTGATCAGGAAAGCCGAGTTGACGTCAAGCAGCTCCCTCTTCCTTAGCTGAGTGATCTCGTGGACCAGCACACGGTACACGATGACGAGCAGCACCAAGGATACTATCGACGTGATTATTGAAGCCACGTTCTCGTCTATCCACGCGTATACAGACGTGAAGTAGGCTAGAGCCTCAGCGACCATCAATACAAGACAGGGGTTCACCGGATTTATCGTTATTTAAAAAGACGGCTGATCACAATCTGATCACTTTTTCCCAGATCACCTATATCGGGTGATCACCCCCCTTATACTCGTGAAACAAGATGAGTGAACGTCGAAGAAGACACAACGACTTCGTTGAGAGCCCCGAGGACATCGCCGCGATACTGGACACGGTGAGCGACAAGATCCCCAAGATGATCAGGGGGATCATCGACTCGTTCTTCAGCCCAGAGGCGGCGCAGAACATGGCGAAGAGCATCGCCGAGTTCAGGAAGACCCTCATAGACAACGGCATCCCCGAGGAGGAGGCCATGGCCATGACCCGCGAGTACATGGCCACGGTCACCAACTGGAAGGGCATGATGAAAGACGCCCGCATCGGTGCCCACTACCACGACGAGGATTAGACGGGTGAGCCGGATGAGCCTGCGAGCCGCTTGGAAAGCTTTCGGGCTGATGGTAAGGGTCCCAGGCTACGCCATCCAGTGGAGCACCGGCTACAAGCGGGCGCGTAGCGAGTTCAGGCGGCAACTGGTCGCCGACGGTATCCCGCCCAAGGAAGCCAGGGAACTGGCGGATCTCTACCCCTTCAAGATGGGCGACCTCATCGAGGCCGCCCGGGAAGCCAACTAACCCCCCTTTTTTCCGTTAAGTTTTTACATCGTCCCTCAGCGGGTTTCTTTGATATGTCTAAGGGACCGCGACCCGAGTGTATCGGGATGTACGGCGTCGAGGATGAGTGCGCCGAGTGCGACTGGGCTGAGGAATGCAGGAAGATGGATGAGGGCATCGAGTCGGCCACGACGAGGAAGGGCACCCACGTCAGGCTCACGGGCAAGTACAAGGAGAAGAAGTACAAGCCCAAGACCAGCAGGTAGCCACGTTCACATGGGTCCCCACCCCCCTAATATTCATAAATTCATAAATCACCTCAAAGTGATACTGGATCAATCTAATTCGGAGTGAGAGAGCGTTGAAATTCATAGGAGAGTTCGTCACTGAGCTAGAGCAAAAGAGAGCTGAGCTAAACCAGCTCTTCGGGCTCGACGAGAGGATGAAAGAGGAGATAGACATCCTCGGAGCGGAGCTTGAGCGTCGCTGGCACCCCCTCCCGGGCCCCAAGGCAGTCTACGAGAAAGAGTTCAGCGTCGATAGCAGCAGCGCCTACAGGAGTCTGTCCAACGGCCTAGACTTCCTCATAGTACGGGCGCTGATGCTCGGGACAGGCGGCTACCGGCGGCCCATGCTCAGGTTCGAGGCGGTCAAGGGGATCAGCGAGTACAGCGTGGCCAGCGACTTCGAGAGGGCGCTGCGTGAACTCATCGAGGTCCGTATAGTGCTGGAGAACATCGGCGACGTCCCGGAGGGCAGCATGGTGCTCATAGACGGCAACCTCTACGGTAGGTATACTCACGCGCTGCGTGAGCTCGGCCTCGAGGGCTGGCACCACCTCCCCCTGGAGCTTCTGGACGCCATGTGGATGCTCTACGAGGAGTGCGTCGAGAGGGGCATAACGTTGGTCGGCGTCAGCAAGTTCAGCAAGACCAGGGCCTTGACCAGCGCTCTGCTTCCCAGCAGGGCCCAGAGAGCCCGGTTCCTCGACGTGGAGCTACTGTACAGGAGGAAGACCGGGGAGACAGGGTACACGGAGCCGCTGCTCCTCGGCGAGTACGGCGTCGACCCCCGCGTAAAGAGCCTCTACGGGTCGCCCGGCAAGATGAGGACGAGTGTCTTCGGGAGGGTGCCAGAGAGACTACACGGGTTCGCCGAGGAGGTGCTTGAAAGAGTCCCCTCGTTCCCCGCCATCGTCATGTTCCACGTCATTTCAAGGGAGAACGCCCAGCCCATGAGGGTGGACGTCCCCTCCCGCTGCCTCGGGCTCGACAAGAAGATAAGCGACGTCACTCCATACCAGTTCATAGAAGCCAGGCACGTGGACGGCGTCGTGAGGCAGATAACAGAGGCCTTCGGCGGCAGAGACGTATACAACGCCCTCCTCTACGTCGTGGACAAGGAGGTCAGGCTGAGCGCCAGGGCCGTGGACACCGTCTACAAGTCGGTGCTAGGCAGGGAGCTAGGGGTCCCCATAGAGTACGACAGGAGCACTAGGAGGTTCACGTATTGAGCATGAGCAAGGCAGGATACATTGTAGGAGAGACCGACACGGGTGGATTCGCGTTCGTAAGCGACCTGGACTGCTACCCGCCCAAGCACGAGTACCTCGTCATCGAGGGCGTGAAGGAGCGGGAGGGCATAGGGTTCAAACACGTGGACGTCCTCGCCCAGGTGAACAG
Source organism: uncultured Candidatus Bathyarchaeia archaeon (assembly GCA_964499305.1). Classification (GTDB taxonomy): domain Archaea; phylum Thermoproteota; class Bathyarchaeia; order TCS64; family TCS64; genus RBG-16-57-9. The sequence continues at coordinate 10,925 of CAZCKR010000012.1, forward strand.
GATCAGCAACAGGTCAGACGTGCTAGGGGACGCCCTGAGCATGGAGGAGCTGGAGAGCATCATAAACAGGTACACGGCCACCACCAAGGTGTTCGGCACCGCCAAGGTCCTCGGCTACATAGACAGACGCGGCGAGATCGTGATGCCCAGAAGCGCCGCGATACCAGGAACAGAGGTGAAGATCGCCCCCACGGAGATGCTTGAGAGGTTCTTCACAAAAAACATTAGCCGCGGAGTGTCGGTCGGGCACCTGATCACGAGGGAGGAGGTCAATGTCGCCCTGGACCCCAACGGCTTCAGGAGGCACGTGGCGGTCATCGCTCAGACGGGCGCAGGGAAGTCTTACCTCGTGGGCCTGATGCTGGAGAACCTGTTGCCCTTGGGCGCAACCGTGATAGTGCTCGACCCCAACAGCGACTACGTCATGATGAGGCGTGACCGCGAAGGACACCCCACGAAGATAGCCGAAGACGTCGTGGTCTACAGGCCCCCCGGCCTCAGGGGGAGGCGGTTCAGCGACGAGGAGATGGGGGGAGCCGAGCCATACACCATAGACTTCAGCACCCTCACCGACTCCGAGGTATTCGAGGTCGCCGGCATCAGCGACAGGTGGGTCCACATAAGGTCGGCGGTAGCCGATGCGTTGAAGAGGCTCCACGGCATATACGGCCCCCAGCAGCTCCTGGACGTCCTCGACCAGACTGCCGTTCAGGAGGTGGACCGCGCGAAGAAGGAGGCGGCGTCCAAGGCGGCCACCTACATAAAGAGGCTCCTCAAGTACAACGTATGGGGCCACAGGGACATACCGCTGGACGACCTGGTCAAGCCCAAACACCTCAGCGTCATAGACCTGGCCGGCCTCCAGAGGAACGTGACTGAGTACATCGTGCAGAAGACGCTGGAGGACGTGTGGAGCCTCGCCCTCACCGGTAGCCTACGGTTCCCTGTGTTCGTGGTCCTGGAGGAGGCCCACAACTTCGCGCCGGGCCCCGGGGTGAGCACGAGCGGCGGAGGATCGCTGCGGATCATCGAGAGGATAGCCGCGGAGGGACGCAAGTTCGGCATATTCCTAGTCGTGGTGACCCAGAGGCCCAACAAGATAAGCAGCAACGTCCTGAGCCAGTGCAACAGCCAGATAATCATGAGGCTCACCAACCCCGAGGACATGAGCGCCGTGCGGCGGAGCAGCGAGGGACTCAGCGAGGACCTTTTCAACGACCTACCCGGCCTCAACAAGGGCGAGGCGGTGGTCGTCGGCGAGCTAACCAAGGTGCCCACGATGATCAAGGTCTCGGGACGGACCAGCGGGGAGGGCGGGAGCGACATAGATCTGGAGAAAGCCCTCAGAGACGCCCTGAAGGCCAGCGAGCTGGCCAAGAAGATGAAGCCTGAAGAGGACGACGACAAGGAGTACAAGACGAGGTGGTAGCTTGCCGGTGAAGGCCGTCATCACGGGGGATAACCACCTTAACCTCTACAACCAGAGGCTCGGCTCCCGGCTAGGCGAACGCAGGCGCCGCTTAGGCCAGGCCTGGCGGGAGACCGTGGACTACGCCATAGAACACGAGGCAGACCTGTACATCAACACCGGCGACCTGTTCGACCAGATAAGCCCACGTAACCCGCCCCGCGCCAGCGTGGTGGAGGCGTTCAGGGAGCTCAAGGACGCCGGCGTGGAGTCGTTCATCGTCGCAGGCAACCATGAGGCGCCCGGGAGCATCCGCGACGGAGCGTCGCCCCACACAGTCATCAGGGAGGCGGGGTTAGCCACCGTCTTCGAGGACAGGAAGGACTTCGGGCACCGCGTCCTCGACGTCCGAGGCACAAGGGTCTCCGTCGCGGGGATGAGCTACGACAGGAACCTCCCAGCTTGGGAGGACCCGTTAGCCGACAAGACGGTGCCCGCGGGCGGCGACTTAAACATCGCCCTGCTCCACTACAGCGTCGAGCGCATCGCGCCTCCCATCTGGGAGGAGCCAGTCATCAAGGTGGAGAGCCTGCAACGGAACAGCCACATCCACCTCTACGCCATGGGGCACATCCACGCACACATCGACACCAGGGTCGGCGACAGCCGAATACTGTACCCCGGCGCCACGGAGCACTACAACTTCGGGGAATGCGCCAAGAAGACGGGGTTCTGCTACGCCGAGCTGGCTCCCGGGGAGATTCAAGTCGAGTTCATACATACGGAGGCCCAGCCCATGAGCCAGGTGAAGCTCCACACCAGCACGATGGACCCCGACGACCCCACCGAGACCATACGGCGGGAGATCGACGCCGCGTCGAACCACGACGGCCTCCTCCAGCTGGTGCTGGAGGGAGAGACTGCGTTCGAACATTACGCCATGATCGACTTCCCGTTGGTCTTCGACAGGGGCAGCAGGCAGAACTTCTACTTCGAGTACGTCGACCACATCAGGCCGGTGGTGCAGGGCGTGGAGTTCACGCCCACGGAGGGGCTCAACCCGAGGAGGGAGCTGGAGGCGGTGGCCAAGAAGTTCAGGGAGGGCGCCGCCGAGAGAGAACAGGGCCTCTGGTCCAAGGCAGCCGAGTACGCGCTGAGCTACTACGAGAAACACAGAGGCGAGTGACGTGTTCAAGATAAAGTCATTGAAGGTCGCCGGGTTCAAGCGCCTCGACCTTCCTGAGAGGCTGGAGTTCCCTGACGGCAGGCTCCTCATCCACGGGCGCAACGAGAGCGGCAAGTCCACCGTCCTGGAGGCCATCCACTACGCCCTCTACGGCAACGCGCTGCGCCCCACGAAGCGAGCCAGCAACGAGGACGTCATCAACTACGGGCGCAGCGAGGCCGTCGTCGAGTTGGAGTTCACCATCGACGACAACGAGTACATGGTCCGCAGAGAACTCAAGAAACGGGGAGCCAACACCCACATACTCAGCGAGCGGAGACCCGACGGCGGCCTGAACAGAGTCACCTCAGGCGCCCGAAGCGTCAACGACCAGATACTGGAGATACTCCACGGCATCGACAGCGACGCCCTCCTCAACAGCTGCCTCGTCGAGCAGAAGGAGCTGGGAAAGCTGGAGGCCTCCCTGAAGCAGGAGCGCATCAAGGCCATGAGCAGCCTACTCAACCTAGAGGCCTTCGTAGACGCCCGGGAAAGCCTAAGGAAGGACCGGGGCGAGCTCGAACGCACCCACAGCCAGACGGAGCTTAGGCTGCAGGAGGCGAAGACGGCGGCCGAGGACTACGAAGACGCCGAGAAGAGGAAACGGGAGGCAGAGACCCGGCAACAAACGATAGAGGAAGAACAGAAAACGGTCGCCGAGAGGCTCACCCGCCTGAACACGTTACTCAAGGCATTGACCGAGATGAGGAGGCACAAGACATCCATCGACGAGAACATGGCACGCCTAGAGGGGCAGGAGGCTAAAAGGGAGCAGATCAAGGCGAGCCTCGAGAGGGCGGAGAAAGCGGAGGCAGCCATCAAAGAGTTAGAAGAAGAGCTACCTAAAGCTGAGGAGAAACGCAGACATACGGAGCAGAAGCTCGCCGTCTTGGAGGAGTTGCTGGGACTCGAGAAAGAGAAAGCCGAGAAGAAGACCCAGGTCGATAAGGACGTCATCAGGATAGAAGACGCGTCGAGGGCCCTAACTGTGGCCGAGGAGGCGAAGAAGAGGGTCGAGGAGCTCAACGCCCAGATGAAGGAGTATCTGCCAGCCGAGGAAGCCCAGAAGCTAATGGCTGTGATATCGGCAGCGTCCCAGATACTGGCTGACGCAAGACGGCAGGCCGAACAGGTCCACCAGTTGAAAGGGGAGGCGGAGGCAAGGCTCGCCTCGCTGGAGGCCTCTCAGATGAAAGTGGATAGCCTTGAGCAGCGGCGACGCGACCTAGGACACGCTAAGGAGGCAGCTCAAAGATACCAGCGGTACGGCGTCATGCTCATCATCGCCGGCTTCATCGGAGTTACGGCTGGGTACCTAGTGAGCCAGCTGTTATACGCCCTTGGGTTCATCGCCGTCGCGGGGGCCTACCTTTACTTCACGAACGACGTGCAGCGGATAGACGCCGAGCTCGACGCGGTTCAGGCCGAGAGGGATACGATGCTCGGGGACATAGCGAGAGTCGCCGACTACCGGGATCAGATCGCCGAGATGGAGGAAAGCATGGCGAAGTCTGAGGCGAATGTCAGAGAGGAAGAGACGGGGCTGGTCAACGCGGTCGGGAATCTGCCTGAGAGACCGCGGGGCTACAGTTCACTAGTGGACCTCGGCGACACCTCGTCCATCGAGACACTCCGTGACGCCGTACAGGAAGATATGCGTACCCTAACCAAGCTCAAGGCCGACGTCGAGAACTACGGCATCACGGCGGATACGTATGATGAGAGGAAAGCCAATCTGATGGAGCTCGAGGCGGAGATGAAGTCCCACCTCGACGCCCTGAGCAGGCTCAACGAGCAGATAGCCGAGAAACATGAAGAGACGGGGGTCTCCGTGGACTCCGAGGCAGAGATCAGAGGCGAACACGAGGAAGCCTATAAAAAGGTGACAGAGTTGGAGACGAGGCTTGAGTCTAACAGGGAGGCAGCGGCACTCAAACCGGAGCTCCAGCATAGCCTCGATGAGACTCTGCGATCCATCGAGAGGCTCAGCAACGAGGTTGAACGAAGTAGGGAGGCTATTGACGCGCTTGAGAGTGAACATGGTGTATCCTTAGAGCAGGAGCCGGAGATAGAGACAGAGCACCAGAAAAAGCTGCAGGATTCTACGAGGCTCGAGACAGAGCATCGGGAGCGAGCCAAGGACATAGAGGAAACTGCGGCGACAATGGAGCAGACCCGTTCGCTGAAGGAAGAGTACCCGGCTCTGCAGGAGACGAACGCCCGGGAGGAGTTCGACCTGGAGGCCATGCGCCGAGCCGTGAAGCTCCTCGACGCCACGAGGGACACCATAATGTCAGGCGTCAAGCAGAACGTCGAGAAGCACATGATGCAGTTCCTCCCCGCCCTCACCGACAACAGGTACAGCATGGCGCGGATAGACGAGGAGCGGTACGTCATACAGGTCTACGACAGGGAAGCCAAGCACTGGCGCGGCAAAGGCGTCTTCAGCGGAGCCACCCAGGACCAGTTCAGCCTCGCCCTCCGCCTGGCCTTCGCCATCAGCACCATCCCCTCCACGAGGGGCGCCCGCCCCGGATTCATCTTCCTGGACGAGCCCCTCAGCGGCTTCGACGCCCAGAGGCGCAATGGCTTCATGACGCTGCTGAGGGACGAGCTGAGCAGGTACTTCGACCAGATCATCGTCGTCAGCCACATAGAGGCGCTGAGCGACGAGTTCCCGCATCACTGGCGCCTGGACTCGGGGCAGCTTGTAGAAGCGTAGGTGCAGCGGCAGCCCCCTCTCCGTTCACGGGTTGACGCGGAGCAGTGCCGCATGCGCTTCTCCGCCCCGGTTTCCCGCGAGCGCCAAACGTTCGGACTTAGGTTGCTCCCTCCCGGGCCTGGCCAGGTTCGCCCGTCGAGTGCCCAGTAGCGGCCCTACGGCCGCACACGGATCAGCCGCCGGCCCCGCGGGGCAGGGCATCGACGAAGCGCGGTGCGTCTTACGCCGCGCGCCCCCGATCCCTTGGAAGGTTACTGACCCCTCTTGTAGCCCGTTAGAGGCGTGGGGGCAGGGCTAGCTCCCCGGTCCTACCTACCGCTGCAACTATCACTCGCACAGGCATAGTAAAAACGTTGCGCGTGAAGCTCTCATCCTCCGGGCCCGTTTATATTGGTACGAACCCGAACTTCGCTAGGCTCAGGCTGATGTTGAACAGTATCAGGGCTATGAAGCCGTAGGTGGCCAAGCTCTGAAGTTTAGCTCCTCCCTCCAGCCTCTCCGTGTAGGTGCGCCACATCTGCCCACCGTCTAGGGGCCCGATGGGCAGCATGTTCATCATGGCCAGGTTGATTCCCACGAAGTATATCCAGTTGAGGAAGATTATCAGCTGCACGGGCATGGACTGCCCGAAGGCTATGAACACGGGTATCGTGAGCAGCCCCGTGACGAGGTTGATTACGCTGCCTATGGCGTAGATCCTCATCTTGGACATGAGGCTAGCCTGCTCCATGGACTCCTCGTCCGGCTCCACGGCGCCGCCGAAGGTTATGACCGCCAGCATCACGGCGGTGGACTTCACCTTGACGTCCTCCACGACGCACATGATGCCGTGGCCCAGCTCGTGGGTGAGTATTATTATGCCAGCGCCCAAGAGAAACCAGGGCATGCTGTCGACGCTGATGGTGACCCCGGGGATGAGCGGCTGCACAGGCGACGCCTGCTCGGGGGCGAAGAAGAAGCTCCACAGGTTCTTCACCAGTATATAGGTGAGAAAGCTCACCTGGCCCACGCTGGCGGCGACACCTATGTTCCCGATCACCCTCCAGAACCTGGGGCTCCACCCGGCGATCCGCTTCACGAGGTCGTTCAGCCTCGTCGACTTGTAGAGCGCGTAGTAGGGCTCCAAGGTCCATCCTTTCTCGTCCAGCTTCAGCCTCTTCGCCGCGAGGTAGAAGACGACCCACGCCATCAGGATGAGCGCCAGTGTAGCCGTGCTGCTTGAAGCCATGCAGCATATGTGACCGAGGCTTAACATATAAGGGGAACGCCCAAATTGTGAATGGAGGATAGCCTTGGACGAGATGCATGTAGAGTATACTGAGGGCCGCTGGCGGCTACTGCGGATGCTGAGGGACGAGGCGCTGGAGATGATGACGCCCCTACACGAGGCCCACATCGACGCCGTTGTCTACGGCAGTATTGCCCGAGGCGACGTGAGGGATGGCAGCGACATCGACATTTGGATAACAAGCCCGCCGTCACCCACCATCGTCCAGGCGGTCCTCGAGAGACGGGGCACACGCATCCGTCGTAGAGAGATAATCCAGGCTACCCCCAGCTACGCCGCCAAGGCGTATCTATACACCGACTCCGACCGAGGCTACAGCCTCCCCCTCGTGGAGATGAGAGCCAGCGAGGCTGAGTTCTACGGGTTCGCCGGCTCCCTAAGCTACCCACGGCTCAGGACGGGGGCGAGGGCGGCCGGCGTGGACAAGAGGCTCATGCTGATAGAGCCGACGGAGACGGGGCACAAGGAGTCTACAGTGCAGGGGCGTGAGGGGCTTGTCGCCGGCCTCCTAGGAGTGGACATAAAGATCGTTCAGGAGAGGGTTCGGACCCTGGAGAGGAGGGGGAAGGTGGGCAGGACAGGAGTCTACATCAAACGTGTTCTCGCTGACGACGAGGACTTCGGGGCGGTGTTCGAAGACCTAGTGATGTCCAGGCCTGCGCTGCGCCGTAGAATAAGACAAAAAAGATGAGTGAAAAAAGGGTTTAGCTTAGATCTCTGAAGGATCTTACCTCTAGGCCGCGGGGGATGCGCACCCCCTCGGCGACGCGTTCGCCTACGATGGTTTTTATTCGCTTCTCGTTGGCGGCGTCTATGAGCCTCCCTGTGACTATGCCGTCGAACAGGACAATGCTCACGCCTTCGCTGTTCTTCAGCTTGTCCACGAGGTCGCTTACCGGTATCCTGCCGGCCTGGCTTCCGTCTTCCTTCAGCAGCACCGCCTCAAGGGTGCCGCGGAGACCTTGCGCTATCCCAGCCAGCTCGCTGGAGACCATCACCTCCTCTAAGGCCTCTTTGTTGGCGAGGGCCTCCTTTATCTCGTCGGGAGTGAGCTCCTCGACCTCCTTGCCTCGGGGTGCGCGGGCCACGTACTTGGGCTTCGCGACCTGTAGCATCTCCTGCAGTATGAGGTCTCCGCCCCTGTCGCCGTCGAGGAAGGCGGTTATCTCCTTCTTCCTGGCCAGGTTCTTTATTGTGTTCGGCACCTTCACGCCTTCGAGGGCTATGACGCCTGTGACCCCGCTCTTTATGAGGTTGTTAACGTCTGCGCGTCCCTCGACGACGATTATCTCCCTGCTTCTGCTTATGTCGGGGGTGGCTGTCAGCCTCTCCCGCCCGTAGTTGACGGCCTTGATCTTCTTGTCTTCCTTCTGGACCTCGTCGAGGAGCTTCTCGATCTCGTGGCCTTCCTTGACCACCCACTGCTTCATGAGCTCCTTGGCTCTCGCGACTATCTGGGCGCGCTTCTCGCTGCGGACGTCCGCGATTTGCTCTATCTTAAGCTTCGCGTCGCATGGGCCCACCCTGTCCACGGTCTCCATGGCCGCCGCGACTACGGCGGTCTCGGCTCTGTCCAGGCTGCTGGGGGCCATCACTGTGCCAGTTGTCTTGTCTCTAGCGGAGTTCAGTTCTATGTCGATCCTTCCGATCTTGCCTGACTTCTGCAGCTCCCTTAGCTCGAAGTCCTTGGGGAAGAGGCCTTCGGTCTGGCCGAATATGGCGCCGATGACGTCGTGCTTCTCCACTACGCCTTCCACCGTGAACGTGGCCTTTATTACATACTTCGCGCCAGGGAACTTTTCTGTGTCTTTCATCTATGATCATCTCTGTACTCTATGCTCTAGTCACCCTTACCGCAGGGGCCCCCGGCACACCTATTAGGGCCTGCCCCGGGTGTGATAGAATCAAACCCTTCCTTTTCCGATGTGATTGCAGGAGAACCGCATGTGTCGGGGTTCCCTGCCAGTGAGAGTGTACTTTGATGCAAGCGTCTTTTTGACGCTCGTTTACATTGGCGGTGTCTCTAGATAAAAAGGTTCCCGAACCGGGTTAGACTTATCTGCTTGTACTGAGGCTGTTATGAGAGGTATAGGGATTGGGTGTAAAGGTCGCGGTTAACGGGTTCGGCAGGACCGGGCGTCTAGCCCTCAGGGCCGCCATGGAGAAGGGGTCGCCGCTGGAGTTCGTGGCGGTTAACAGAGGGGACGCGGCGTCCCTCGGCCATCTCTTGAAGTATGACAGCGTCCATGGGCGCGCGCCGTTCACCGTCGAGTGGGACGAGGAGAACATATACGTTGACGGCAAACCCGTGAGGGTTCTCTACGAGAGCGACGCGGAGAAGCTTCCATGGAGGGAGCTGGGCGTGGAGATCGTCATCGAAGCCTCTGACCAGTACAGGAGCAAGGAGGCGGCGAGTAAGCACCTGAAGGCGGGCGCCGAGAAGGTGCTCGTCGCGGCGCCCGGGAAGAACATGGACTGCACCGTCGTGCTGGGGGTCAACGAGGGCGTCTACGACAGGGAGAGACACAGCGTAGTCTCCAACGCCTCGTGCACCACCAACTGCCTGGCGACTGTAGCCAAGGTGCTCCACGACGGCTACGGCATAGAGTCTGGTTTCATGTCGACGATCCACGCCTACACTAACGCGCAGACGCTGCTGGATAAACACTCGAAGGATCTGAGGAGGGCGCGCGCCGGCGCTTTGAGCATCATACCCACCAGCACGGGGGCCTCCAAGGCCATAGGGGAGGTCATGCCCGAGCTGAAGGGAAGGCTCGACGGCTTGGCGTTCAGGGTGCCGACCCCCGACGTGTCCCTCGTGGACCTGGTGGTCAACCTCGAGAGGCGGGCCTCTGTCGACGAGATCAACGCCTCGTTCAAGGCCTCTTCGGAGGGAGCCATGAAGGGGATCATGGGCTACTCGGAGGAGCCGCTGGTGTCGGTCGACTACGTGCACAGCCCGTACTCCTCGGTCGTGGACGCCTCGGAGACCAGGGCCAACGACCGTATGGCCAAGATACTCGCGTGGTACGACAACGAGTGGGGGTACTGCAGCAGGCTTGTGGACGTCGCCGAGATGATGCTGTAGCTACCGTGTGATGGTTAGCTGCCGCATCTTCTCAAGGTTCTCGGGTTTCTTCTCGAAGTACTTTGCCACGGGCTCAAGGAGCTTGATCATGGCATCGGAGACCCCGTTCTTGAGGTCAAGCGGGTGCAGGTCGCCTTTGGCGTAGGCCTGGGCCAGCTCCTCGAAGCTGTGGAACACGACGTCTCCGCCGAACTTACTGGGCCGCTCCACCTCCAGCGCTCCTAGGTGCGGGAACACAGCCATCCGCGCGTGCGCCAGCACCGGGTTGTCCTCGACAACCTTCTCGGGGCAGTAGGCCGCCCGGTACTTCTCCTTGATCTCCTTCGGGGTGTCGTTGATCCATATGGCGCCCTTGGCGACGCTCTTGCTCATCTTGTGCTTTATGCTCTGGTTGATGCCGTCGTCCTCGTCGAAGCTGCCGTTCACGTCCGTGACCTGGAGGCCTGGAAGCAACGGGTTATGCAGACACACGGGGACCTTGAAGCCCAGCTTGGACGCGGCCTCCCTTGCCAGCATGTGAACCTTCCTCTGGTCCATCCCCGAGCACGCCGCATCCAGGTCCATATGGAATATGTCGCTGGCCTGCATCGCGGGGTACAGGGCCCACGCAGTCTCAACGTCCGTCGTGTCGGCGCTTCTCCCCATGATGGGCATGGCGCGGAGGGTCCGCCTGAGGCTCGTGGACTTCATGACGCGGACCACCTTCTCCCAGTAGTCCTTGGTGTCCACCACGTCGGACGCCCACAGGTACTCCACCCTGCCATCGGGGAGACCTAGCGCTGTGAAGCAGTCCTTGAAGTACTCCGCCGCGGTGGCCAGGTTCTCCATGACGCCGCCCATCTTGTTGTTTATCCAGCCGTGCCACTCGGCGAGGTAGATTATGAAGTGGAACCCCGCGTCGACGTAGTCGCTCATCTTCTTTCCCACGATGAGGCCGGTTCCGGCGTGCATTATGCCGCTGGGTTCGAACCCGACGTAGCCCCGCGGGCGGTCGTTCGTCTCTAGGAGGTTGCGGAGCTCATCAGTGGTGATGATCTCCTGAAGGTTACGTGATACGAGTTCGAGGCGGGTATCTGTGTCCATGTTGGTTCGCCAACAATTGCATACGTGCCGGGTTTTTATTAAGGGTATAGGATAGCGTCAGCTGCCCCTCCCCGCCTCCCCGGCTAGCCTCCGCAGCTGGCTTAGGACGTGCTCCCTTATCTCTCTGGGATTCCTGAGGGGCGCGACTATCCTGCCGTCCTTGATCAGAGGCTTCAGCATTGGCTCCGTGTCCCCGTCGCACTCGCCGCACCTAGGCTGGGCCGCATCGGCGGGCGTCACCATGTCGCTGAGGCACTCCTTGCACCTCCAGACCTGTTTCTTACCGCCGAGCTTGCCCCGCTTGGCGTGGGGCACCCCGTCGACCTCGACTATGTCCATGGCGAAGTCGAGGGTAGGCGCCCCGCTGACCCATGTCCCCACGCCGAAGGCGTCCGCCCCCGCCTCAGCTAACTCCTTCACCGTGTCCTCGTTGAGGCCCCCCGACACGAATATCTTGACGCCCTCGTAGCCTCTGAGGTTCAGCTCCCACCGCACCTCCTTCACTATCTTGGGGAAGCTGCCCCGCCTGGAGCTCGGGGTGTCGAGGCGCACCCCGTACAGCCGCTCCCCGAGGGTCTCGGCGGCCATTATCGCCTCGGTCTTCTCGTCGTAGTAGGTGTCCACGAGTATGACCCGGGGGGACTCGGGCTCGACCACCTCGTCGTACGCCTTCCATGCCTCGACCTGGTCGCCGAACGCTATCATGAGGGCGTGGGGCATGGTCCCGGTGGGCTGTAGGCCGCAGGTCTCGGCTCCGATGATGCTCGACACGCCGTCGAGGCCGCCGATGTAGCCGGCCCTATCCATGGCGGGGGCCAAGGACGGGTGGATGCGCCTAACCCCGAACGCTATCACCGGCTTGTCCCCCGCGGCGACCCTGACGTAGGCCGCCCTGCTGGCGACCGCCGACTCCTGGCAGATGAAGCCGAGGAGCGGCGTCTCGTACTCGCAGAAGTCGTGATACGTCCCCTCTATGGTGAGCACCGGGCTCCTGTAGCCGAGGCTGTCCTCGCTGTGGAAGAGGCTGCCCTCCGGCATGCAGTGGACGTCGACCGGCAGCCCCTCGAGGAGCCGTGCGACCTCCTCGACGCCGCAGAGGACGCCCCACGGATGGTTGTCGGGGGGCGAGCCGATGGTCACCTCCATGACGACCCGGACCTTATCCTTATTCTTCGCCTCCAGTATTTTCTTGGTGCGCTGGAAGTAGACGTCGGTGGTTCGTCCCCGCCTGATGTCCTCGCTGGACGCTATGTGAAATCCCTTCATGTGGATGCCTCCAGCGTCTTGACGACCGAGTCGGAGTCGGTGAGCATGGCGTCGTACATGCGCGCCATGAAGGCGAGGCTGGTCTCCTGCTCCTCCGGTGTGAGGGCGTTTACGCAGTCGGTGGGCACGACGACCCTGTAGTCTCTGAAGTAGGCGGCGGCGGCGGTGTGCTGGACGCAGATGTTGGTGAGCACCCCCGTGAGGATAACCGTGTCCACTTTTAGCTCCCTGAGCAGCGCGTCCAGCCCCGTGGCGTAGAACGCGCTGTACCTGCGCTTGTATAGGCGGTGGTCGCCCTCCTCTGGCTCCAGCTCTGGTACCACCTCAGCCTCGGGGCTGCCCGCCACGGCGTGGCTCCCCCATACCTCGAACTCGTGGTCGACTCCCGGCAGGTGGGCGTCCGTGATGTATACGACCGGCGAGCCTGACCGTCTGGCCGCGTCCACGAGCCTCTCTATGCCCGGGACCACGGCCTGGGCGTGGGCTCCCCCCAGCCTACCCGTGACGAACTCCCTGATCATGTCTATTACGAGTAACGCTGTCTTCAACATTATCGATATGAGCTATGGGATGCCTCCGTATAACTTTTTGATGTTTGAGGGCGGGGTTCCCCTGTTCCCTGCAACAAACTTTCAGCCTCATCGAATCGGCGTCGCCGTACTCGGCTGAGCTCTCTCAAATTGCAGTGATTTGTGGGCCCCGCGCCTCCCCCGCCTGTTCCACGTGTGGGTAACCCTCGGATCACAGCTGGGCTCCGCGAGGGCCGTCAACGTGGGTGCGTCGATTGTCGACGGGGTGACTTGAACTAGGAAACAAGGAGTATAACCGTTACTGTTTAGAGATAAGCCATGGTTGAGCCGCCGCGCCACCGTATATTCTTACATGAAGTTTGTTAGTTGCCTGCCACCTCGGCTGAGATGAGAATTTATGGTGCTGGAGTAATTTAGTTTTAAATTTTTTCGTCTAAGGGTTTAGACGTAATTTTTTCTTGTAGAGATAACCTTTAGAATTTCGTCTAAGGGTTTAGACGAAATTCATTTCGCAGGAAGGTTCAGATGAATAATATCGTCTAAGGGTTTAGACGAAATTCATTTCGCAGGAAGGTTCAGATGAATAATATCGTCTAAGGGTCTATACGAAATTTTCATCCAACAGAAACATATTAACCATTGCACCATAATACTCGGCTAACCCCTTTACGGCTTTTGACGCCTTCTCTGGGCCATGGAAAACGCTGTACTGGATCATCTCTCCCCCCAGGGTCCTTAGTATCTTCTGGAGGTTGTGATAGAATCTTCCTACGGGCTGCTCGTCCCTGAAGTCATAACATACTATCCAGTCTGCCTCGCCTTGCTCTTCTTCTAGGCTCTCGATGATTTTCTGGGCGACGCTTTTCCTGCCCATCCCGATAACGGATGTACCCTTATACGATATTATTTCGACTGCACCCTTAGACGAAATAAATTAGGGACAGCGAAAAAAGGGCTAGAGATAATCCCTGAACCACCGGAGGATATGCTGGAGCCGCTCCTCCCTGTGCTTCGGCTTCCCGCCCCTGCTTAGCTCATGGTTCTCGCCGGGGAAACGCACGAGCTCCGTGGGCACGCCGTTGAGCTTCAGTGCCGTGAACCACTGCTCCCCCTCAGCCATGGGGCACCTGTAGTCCTCCTCGCTGTGGA
>CAZCKR010000013.1:0-13521 GCA_964499305.1 uncultured Candidatus Bathyarchaeia archaeon
AGAGATGGACGAGGTTCGGGTGATCCGTCTAAGACTGACAGGGCCATCCAGTGACGGTTGTCCGAATGGAGGCGTCTCGCGAAGCCCTCTCTCCCTCTCTAATTTCCTCAGTAAGAGGCGCGTCAAGAGACGCGGTCCGTGAATCAGATCACGGGTCAGCGCCAACACGAACGCAGGATCACTGGGAGTTGATGTGCTCGACTATCGCTGACGTCAGGTCTTCGATGTAGGCTCTCCCGTGCTCGCCGCTTGCCCCGCTCGGGTCCCCCAGAACGCCTATGGGGGATAGAGTCCCTATGCCGTGTTCGAATATCCGCTGAGCCGTCTCCTCGTCGAACTCCCCCATGTAGCCCCTGGCGTCGGGGATATGCTCCTTCCTCACCATGTCTCCCTTAGCCCACATTATCATCGACACCTCGGACTCGCCTGCGTGAGCCCCCGAGGCCTCGGGGGACACGCCGAGCCTCTCGCTTGTCTTCATCAGCACCCCGACGAAGCCCTGAAGGTCGCTGTACACGATTACCTTGACGCCTGGGTGTGATCTCTGCAGCTCCTCCCCTATCTCCCCCAGGGGCCCGAAGTTGCCTCCGTGTGAGGGAAGGACGACGATCCTCTTGAAGCCGTGCTTCGATAAGCTGTTCACGTATTCCTTGACCACCCGCTGGAGGGTCTCCCTACTCAGCGTTATGGTTCCCGGGAACCTCATGTGGTGCTCTGAGCACCCCACGTTTATGGTCGGCGCCTTCAAGGCGTCACCGAGCCTCTCGGCCACCGAGAGCGCCAACGTGTCCCCCAGCATGGTGTCGGTGGACACGGGCAGGCATGGGCCGTGCTGCTCGTTGCTCCCCACTGCGAACACGACAGTGGTGTATCCCTTCTCTATGGCTGCCCCTATCTCGGGGGACGTCATCTGGGCTAGATCTATCATTTCATTGAAAGTTGGAGCCGATTAAGAAATAAGGCTATGCATGGGATCTTTTTTATAGGTAACCTCTTAGTGGTCATATCGGAAAAAAAATTTCCTACATTGAATCCTTCAAGCGAACCATTGAAAAGCTGGTTAGAGGAAAAGAGCTCCGAAAACGCTTATCGCTGGTAATCAACGATAAGGGAGACGCCAAGTCGTCGATTCACGGCGCTACGCCTCCACTTGTACAGAGATTGGATGGATGAGGCTGCATGAAGTTTTTTCCCGTAATAACAGTCTAGCTGTTACAAGGTCACTAAAAATCGGGTGGGTTTGAGGAGACGGGAGCCTTCACCTGAACAGGGGTCTCTGCTCCTTTACGCTCTGCTCTGTGAGCCGTCTTACGCCGTAGAGGTCCAGCCACCGGATTATCCTGAGATCCTGGCGGAGATGGGCCTCGATCCCCTCATAGTCCCCGCCTTCGTAGAGGTCTTTGACCATGGCGCCGGACGTGGGGTAGTCCGGCGGGTTCAACCCAAGCCTTATCGCCGTGCTGACGACGTTGCTCATCCCGGAGCCCTTGAAGCGGCTCCAGTTCGCCACGAGGAGCTGCTGCATCAGGTCGATGGCGAAGCAGTCGTGCCACATCTTGGAGACGTACTCGAGGCCCGACTGGGAGGTCCTGCCCGACTTGGCCACGAGGAGCGGGACGTCGAACCGCAGGATGTTGAATCCCACGATGGTCGTGAACCTGTACTCGCTGCAGGCCTTCCGGATCGTCCTCTCGACCTCCGACACTATGGCCTTCTCGTCCAGCCCGTCCCACTCGCTGTAGAGAACCGGCTCGATGTCCCGTCCAAGGCTGCGTTCATGGTATGAGGTTCTGTCGACGATGATACCCGCCGAGATTATTCGCTCGTTGACGAAAGCCTCATCGACGTTGGGGCGGTACGTCTCCAGGTCTAGGTACAGGCGAACCATGATTATTAACTAGAGATAAACCCAGAAAAGGGTTCGGTCATGAGATGTGTAGCATCAGCGCCGGTCACCTCGAGAACACGCGGCACATCACTCCTATTATACACGCGTGTGGTAAACGCGATGACGTAAACCTGTTTTAAGGAGACATTATTGATGCTTAGGCGTCCAGTTCAATAGGTTAAAAAGGAGATTCAAACTCTCCGTGTCTAGCCTCCTCGCATCCTTGAGGTGGTGCTGGAAAAGTTCTTCACCCCACTCGATCGCCTTCGGGCTGTTGGATACTAGATCCCTGCTGTAGTCGTATTCTCCGTCTTTCGTGAAGAGACCCATGGAGAAGCTGTTCTCGGTCACAGTCAGGGCGATCTTCAGCTCGTCCGTCAAGAATATCCTAAGCTTATCCCTCATAATGTAATCAAGGATCTGTTCCGTATCCGCCAGCGTCAAAGTTTTGTCGAGGACGCCGCTGGTGAGTATGAGCTCAACCGTAGCTCCTTCGCTGAGTAGCCTTTGGAACGCCCCAACATAGTCTGAATGGAAGATCGGGGACACCCCCCGCACCCTCCTCGAGGTTAGGAGAAGCTGTTGAAAGGTCAGGTGAACTCTATCCAACGCTATAGAATTATCCTGGATCAGGGTCGAGTCATGTAAGGCGCCTATCCTCTGCAGGAGGTGGCTAGGAATATCTGTGACGTCGTGTTGGAGCCAAAAGTCTTGAAATCTTTCAAGCACCTTCACGGCTGAGGCGGCTTCCTCGATAAGAATTGCCTCCATGACTCCGAGCGATGTGAGTCTGTAGTGTTTACCTTCTTGTTGAGTCAGGTTCATGGCTTCCAGGTCTTTGAGAGCATGAATAATTGTAGACCCCCTGCTGCCGAGCTCCTCCCTTAGGGTGCTAAGTTTCTTTTCTTCGCGTAAAAGACTTGAAATTATGTTTAACTTGAGCTCGGATCGGTACAACTTGAAGTAGGGGGAACTCAAGGTTTAAACCCTCAATATGTTGTTCTATCAAAGCAATATTTATCCGCTTGGTCTTTGGGGTCAAAGCAGCTTCATGAGAGCTACCAGGGGCATCCACTCCCCGTCCACCGCCAACTCCACTAGGAGCCTATTACGCCCCTTCCTCGAGAAAGCCCAGATGATCAAGTAGCCGTATCCCATGCCGAAGAACAGTGCCGGCACATACTCAAGGAACAGCCCCCGCGTCAGGCAGTAGAGTAGCCAGGGGAACATGAGGCTGTTCACGATGAAAAGGAGTTTCCTGGTCCCACTCAAACCTAGGGCTATGGGTAACGTCTTCACCCCTGAGGCCCTGTCTCCATCCATGTCGCGGACGTCGCACAGGATCGTGTTCACCAGAATCTGGATGAATGTGTATGTGAACGCCATGACTATCTTCGTAACATCCACGGCTTGGAAGCTGGCAGGCAGGAGAGCACCCGTGAACCCCCAGCTGAAAGCCACCAAGACGCTTTTCAGGCCCACGATCTCTTTGAGCCGGGGGATTGACGGCGACAGCTTGACGCTGTAGAAAATGGATACGATTAACGAGGTCACAATGATTGAAAGAGCTTGAGCCCCGACTGAAGCGCTTAACAAGAGGCATGACGCGGAGGCAATCATCGACGGTACTAGGAAAAAGAGGAGGCCTCTTGAAGCTACCCTGGGTCTGTTTATCGAGTCCTCGGCCCTGTCGGTGGCTCTGTTCATGTTATAGACCGAGAAAGTTGCGAGGAATGCTATTAACAGAATCGTGGGCTTGACTTCAACCCCGTACAGTAGGGAGCCGAACGCGGCGACTATCGACGCGTTTAGTGCGATGAATATCGAGGTTGAGGTTAAGAGTTCAAGGAGGCTCGATAACCCTTTCAGGGCTTTGGATGGGAACGGCGTGGTGTGCGTCTCACCTAATACAACCGTGTTATTTACCATAGCCCCGGTTCCTTATTTTGAAAAAATTAAAAGAGGTTTGAGGAGGGTGAATCTGAACGGTGAATCCCTAGATAGCCTACGAAAAAAACAACACTTTCATGTTAATTCATGAACCCACCAAATCATCATAATAACATGTTATGTGGAGGAGGACTAACTCGTTTATGACAAGCTTCAAATATTTAGAGAAACACATCATGATTCACAGCCCTTTTCCACCCTCTTATATGCTATTTGTTTCTATCCTATAGAAATATTATCATTTTATAACAATATTGCTTTAATATAACAATGTATATACTTTCAATAGTTATATATGATAGAGATATTTTATATTCAATTAATATATCTATAAACATCAATCAAATTATAGCCGCCTGGCGGTAAGAGTCAGAGGCGTAGGGGGAGCAGGGGTGACATAGGTGAGGGTGAGCAACGAGAAGCCGATCCGGATTCTCCATGTAGACGACGAGAAGAACCAGCTCGAGTTCACCAAGATGTTTCTAGAGGAGATAGACGAGAAAGTCACGGTAGACTCCGTGTCCAACCCGCTGGAGGCCATACAGCTTCAGAGCAGGAACAGGTACGACGTCATCGTCAGTGACTACAAGATGATCTCCATGACTGGAATCGAGTTGTTCCAGAAGGTGAGGGAGAGGAGCGACGTTCCTTTCATTCTCTACACGGGGAGGGGTAGCGAGGAGGTGGCAGAGTCCGCGTTCGAGGCGGGGGTGGACGACTACCTGAAGAAGGAGGCCGAGCCCAGCCACTATCAGGTTCTCTCGAAGCGGATTAGGCAGACGGTTGAGAGGCACCGGGCGGAGGAGCTGTACCGCAGGGTCGTCAAGGATAGCAGGGACGGCATCATCATCCTCATGGATGGCAAGATCGTGTTCGTGAACGACGCCGTGTGTCACATGTACGGGTGCGACGGACCCGAAAGCTTCGTAGGCAAAACCCTGAAGGGCTTCGTGGTCGAGACAGAAGAGGAGATCAATAGCCGCCTTACCTCAATAAGAAACAATGGGGTGAACCAGTTGTTTGAGATCAACTTCAGGACCAGCACGGGCGCGGTGAGGACCGCCGAGGTCTCAGCGTCAAGGATCACTTATCTCGGCAAACCCTCGTACATCTGTTACCTCAGGGACATAACCAAGAGAAGGCGCATGGAGGAGCGGCTGGAGGCGCTGATTGATAGAAACAAGGCTTCCTAGAACCATGTTTTTCCTTACTATCTGGTATTACAGGTAATACTTATTAGTAAGGAAAAGAGTGTCGTCGTGGACATGATCGAGGTAAGCGTCAGCTCGGTTACCTCCAAAGGCCAAGTAACGATACCGAAGGAGATACGAGAAACTCTAGGCATAGGCGAGGGCGACAAGGTTATTTTTCTGTTGGACGGCGACACCGCGGTCATCAAGAAGGTGCGGGACGAGAAGCTGTCCGACATCCTCGGCAGGCAGAAACCGTGGCCCGAGTCGAGCCTGGAGTTCCAGCGGAGGCTACGGGGTGAATGGCAGAGACGGTAGTCCTTGACACGAACGTGTTCCTCAACGTGATCAACAGGGAGGAGCCCATGTTCGCCTCGTCTAGTAGATTGCTGGACCTGGTAGACGAGGGAAGAGTGAGGGCGGTCGTCTCCACGGTGACGCTCGCAGAGCTCTCCACAGGCTACTATGGCGTTGGCGACGAGAAGGGGTGGAGGGCGCTACTTTTACACATGTTGTCCTCAGAGCATTACCGTGTCGTTGACGTTGACGTCAACGTCGCGGATAGGGCGGGCAGGGTCAGAGCGGAGACCGGGCTCAGGATGCCTGACTCCATCATCGTAGCCTCGGGGCTTGTGAATGACGCTGGCTACGTGGTCACCCATGACGAGGAGTTCAATAAGGCGTCGAGCCACATCCAGCCTATCACTTCAGAGGAGTTCATTGAACGAATTAGGTGAAAGAGCGTCTGGTGTTCTGGGTGTAACCTCTCCTGTTTCAATTATCAGTCTAGCCGAGTTTTGCGATTGTGGTGGTCCACGGCGAGTTCATCTTCTCGGATAGCTGCTCAAGGTGAAGAACCGCGTCGCCCATGAGAAACGCGTTGTGCCCCGGGTAAAGCCTGTCGGGTTTAAGATCTCGGGAGAGTGGTTGGTGTGCTGGGTGTAATCCATCTTCAGCTAAAAATCATGTAGTTTTCAAACAGTAAGTAAATAAATTAAAGATCTGAACTGGATTAGTCTATTCATGTTCTCATAGCGATGAAATAAGCGAAAACGTCTTTCCGATTTTCATTGATATTCCAGATTTTATTGAATCAATTTTAAGCATGCATGCATTAAAAACATATTCATACTCGAGAGTATCTTTCTGAATGGCTAGTAATTTCGTTTATTCGGTCCCAATGCTTTTTCCTTAATCTAAAGACAGTTCCTTGGGCCTGCTTTAATATATTCATATCTGAGAGAACCTCGTCTTCAAGACAGTATTTTCTACTAATAGGTGAATCAAATAATCTTTTTATATATTTCAAGGGTGCACGTTTACTTGGTTTTAATAATTCCTTTCTATCTACCCAGTATTCTTTTTCTTCTGCTGTTCTTTCTATTGTTCTAGGGTTTGATGCTAATTCAACTATTGCATAAATTCCTGCGTTTTGACCTGATAGCCATATACCTCCAAGATCTCCTTTCCTAACTTCTTTCGAGTATTGACGGATGGACCATAAGATATCCTCGTGATTTGGATGGTTTTTCCACCAGTCATATATCCGATAAGTATAAGGATTGGCCTGGAATAACCAATATTTCTTACCGCGAGGCTTTTGATGTATCTTCAGAAATGTTCCACATTTTGGACAGAACCTGTCCTTGAGGTATTCTTCATGTGAGTAAACCATCTTGCATTGAGGACAGACGTAAGAGGATACCATCATATTCCATTATGTTTGGAATTGATTAATGAAAGTAACCGTAAATGCATGTAAAAGCATTCAACTCATCTTCAGTTCCATAAATCACGCATTTTTCAAACAGTAAGCAGGAAGGCTATAATATTTATCTGGATTAACAAATAAATGAATCATTTGCGCGGCATCCAGTTCCGTGTATTTGATTAATCTAAATATTTTGTTGGTTGGTCTCTTTTAATTTAAATATTAGAACTATAACTGCCACTAGGAGAATTACTGAAGTCAAGTAAATCGAATAATCAAGCTTGTACATATCAGCAATTTTCCCTAGAATGACAGGACCAATAAAATAACCCATATCTCTGAAGAAGCGATAACTTCCAATCAATGTCCCTTCTACTTCAGGTGGAGCTATATCACTGACCATAGCTACAAGTGGCGTGTAGAAAAGCGCAGCCTCAAATCCTAGAAACAGTGCTAAAAACACTAAGTATAGATAATTAGACGTTAAAGTCAAAGCGATAACAGTCATTGAAGAGCCGGAAAGTCCTATTACTGTCATCATTTTTCGTCCAAATTTATCTGATAAATGTCCTGTTAAAGGTTGTAAGAGAGCCCAAGATAATGTAAATGCAGATAAAATTACAGCGACTCCTTCAAGACCTATTTGACGTTCAAGAAGATAGAGTGGAAGAAAGGATATCATTAGACTATCCATTATCTTGCTGCTAAAACCTGCGAGAGAAAGTGGCATGATTTTTATAAAATATGGGCGGTAGTTGCTCAGCGATATTCGAGGCGTCTTTCCATCTTTGGTCTTTATTTTAGTTTCTGGCAGTATAAAGAAGGATGAAACTGCTCCAAGGGTTGATATTAGTATAAAAATGAAAAACGGGTATCTTAATCCTCTTTCTAGTGCAAGGTTTCCACCAAAATAGGTGCCGATGGATGACCCTCCATATGCAGCTAGCTCAAACAATCCCATGGCTAGTCCGATTTGATGGGGTAGAGTTTCAGTCATTGAGACCATTATGCCAACGAATGTGGCTCCACCTCCTACACCTATTAACGCTGTTCCGATAAGCATGTGTGCGTAATTTGAGGCAGCGGCGATCAATGCGCCTCCTAATCCTGTCAGGATTATGCCTATGATGATGACGGGTTTTCTACCAATTTTATCTGATATAACTCCGAATATCAGGTTGGTTGTAGCTTTGGATAAGCCGAAGATTGAGACAATGTATCCTATCTGTGTAAATGATGTGATTAACAGTACTTGTTTTGCGAAAAGTGAAGATAATCCCCTGTGAATACCCCACTCTATTCCTGCTAATAATTCTAGAAGTATAAAACTAGCAAGAACCAGAATCGTTCTTTTCTTAACGATAGACATTTTTAGATCGCTTGAATATTTTCATGATTTAGTATGTAGCGTTGATGTTTTATTTGGACGTTATGCATGCATGCGCCTCAAGTCTTTGCTAAATGGTCTAATCCGCTTTTCCTGAGAGCTCATTCATCCAGTACTCAAGGGCATCCATCAAGTAAAAAGTGGATAAACACTCCATTTTACCTTACTGTTGTAAAAGTGGTGTGGTGTGCTGGGTGTAACCCATCTTCTGTCCTGGGGCAGGATCTTTAATTCGATATTTTTAATAATGAACTGGAGGATATTGGTGGCTTTTATGCCGATTGTTTTGTATTATTGGTTCGATTATGTTCGAAACAATATTAGATATATAATAATCCACGAACTGATTCCGATTCTTCTAGGCCTAGTAAAAAGTTGGTTTGCTTTGTGAGTTTTTATAGTGGTCTTATAGGTTGCTTATTTCTATTATATGAAACATGCATACATCGTTTTACCACATCCTGAAAAAAGTGGAACCTATCTTTAGAAGTACTCGTACGTTGTGTTCAAGTAAATTTATTATACTGATAAAATAAAGTAACTAAGGAGAATGTAATGAATTTCGATGAATCTAAAGAATTTTTAAAAAACGAGTATATTAGAATTGGGTTTGAGCTAATTGAAGAGCAAGAATCTGAAATGATTCTAAGATATAGGGACAATGATTGGATACTCACAGAGGAAGACATCAAAGAATATTGCGATTTTCATAATAACATACAAAGTGATTTTCAGGTTTTACCAACCGAGTGTAGCATTACTAGCCCCAATTACAGGGAAAATGTTGTTGTATCCATAGATGTTCGACGTAGACCCCCTTCTTTGTATTTCCGAGATAGAGAGGCAATATTTGGAGAAGTATCTTCCGAAAACATCTATGCTTCAATAGGCCCAGCCTCTAACTTATTTCTGAACTATTTCAGGTTTAATGAAGATTTTTTTTCTCGTTCCGGAATGGTTTGGAGCAGTTATAGACAAGATGATAGAAAACCCGATATTAGAGACTGGGTACGAAAACCACTTACTATCAAAGTTTTTAACATGTCAGAGAAAGATGTAGAAAGGGCAGTAATAAAATCGTCAAAAGTTTTTGAAGATTGTTTATTCCAACTTGCTTATCTGAAAAACATTTCTCTATGGATAGTGGAAGAATGGCCCTATAAGCGTCCATCAAGAAGTGATAGATTTAGTTTTATAGAAAGATATTCTGGATGGGAACTCCCCCTTAATACGAGTTTCAATTCAAACCTTATTCGTTTTTATCAGTTTGGTATGAGTGCAAATATTCCGGAACAAAAATTCTTATCGTTTTATCAGGTACTTGAATATTTCTTCATATCAGCTTCAAATGAAAAGTTGTATGAAAAACTTGAAAATAAACTCAAAGACCCTCGTTTTACTTATTCATCCAGAAATTTAGATCGCTTAGTACAAGATGTTATTAATCACAGACATGAAACTGATGAAACTGTAATGTTAAGAAATGTCTTGGAAAAATATATAGTACCAAATGAATTAATAGAATTTATTAAAGCCTATGAAAAACATCTTGATGAGAAAATATATTCAAAACGTCATAATGTCTTTGGAGAAAATGTGGAAGTTAAATTAGAGGAGGGTCATGTAATTAGTAATTTATCTAAACATGTGAAGGAAGTTAGGAATGCTTTAGTACATTCAACAGATAGACATGAAAGACGAACTCGGCATATACCATTCACAAAAACAACTAAAATAATTGAAAAAGACATTCCTTTATTAAAATATCTAGCTGAAAGAGTAATAATCTCTTCATCAACTTCATTGTAGTAAATCATGTATGCATAATGTCCATCATTTATTCTAAGCGGGAGACTTCACCCTTTTAATAGACAAATATATTCAATGTCTCCATTGATTCCTTAAATCGGGGTATATGTCAGACGTGTCAGGGTATGATTTTATTATTCTCTGAGTGACCATCCTGACGTAAAGGCCCCGCGATTTTTCTTCTCCGCCCGATGGCGCTAGGACTGCGATTTGGCTATCAGCCCGTGGTGTCATAACGCTGGTTTCCATGTTTACGGGAGCGCATGGGTGAGATGCGTGAGAATGACCGTATAGGCCTGTAAAGTTGGAAATCCTTCTATTCATTATACTATACACATATCTCATGGATTTAGGTAGGGTTCAGTGTGTTCTTGGGGTTAAATTTAGGGATGAGGACTTACTGCTTCAAGCTTTGACACATTCGTCGTGCTTTAATGAGCCACAAATGGGATACAAAAAGGCTAACGAGTCACTAGCGTGGCTTGGCGACGCTTTTATTCACTGGGTAGTGAGCGAACACGAATATAATTCTGATTTAAGTGTTGAGACTCTGACGGAAAATAGGAAAAAGTATGTGGAAACGGGCTTTCTAGCAAGCTTAGCAGAGAGGCATGGTCTCAATAATTCATTGATTATGACTCGGGGAGAGGAGAAAAAAGGTGGGCGTATCAATCAGAAGAATCTTCACACTGTCTTCGAGGCAACTGTGGGAGCCATATATCTAGATCAAGAATTCTGTGAAGCCAAAGTATTCGTGAAAAAGGCGATTCCGTTGGATTAATTGTCTTTGAGACATAGAATTTAGTCTTATCGACGCCTCCTTACCATTTTAGCGATATTAGACCGCATACCTTTTTGATAATTAACTATCCGTCTCCATCTGTATGGATCGTTGGCTTTCACGTAATCGAGGAACTGGCTGACACTCTTGTTCTGCTTAACTCTGTTACAACTTTGACATGACGTAACAGTCACAGTCCCACCTTTACTACGTGCACGTATATGATCATCTTCTATGTGCCAACTGCTCCCACAGTAGCTGCATTGAACTCGCGTTACTGTCTTTCACCTCTTTCTCCGTTTCGTTGGACTCCATTTTTTAGAGGAGACTATACGACCTTGGGCATCTCGTATTATCTCTCGGTAATGCCTTTTGACCTTGATTCTCTTCTTCGTCCAACCTTTCTTCATCATTTACAGATTAACATCACCATATTTTACTATATCGAATCCATATTTTGATCTCTAAATTAGAAAAGGACCAAAAATTAGGCGTTAAATCAAATTCCGAGGCAGAAAAATTATCTATGAGTAAATAATATGGTCACAGCACGTTGCGACAAACATAGTTTAGATAAATCTGTAAATTATTTACGCTTTCTCAGCACCTTTACCTCTCCATAATCCGAGACATACTCAAAGCCTGCTTCAAGCAGGGCAGTGAACTCTTCGAGGTTTGAGGCAACCTTCACGATAAAGCTGTCTTCTCCCATCTCTACCAATTGTGTGTATCTTAATGTAGTGCTGATTTTCCTGTGCCCCATCTGGGCTTTAACGAAGAGAATGTCCTTGGTTTGATGGTAGAGCTTGGTAGCGAAGAAGTGTCTGAAGTCGTAAAGCCTAATTGTTCTGATTGAAGGGTCTTTCAGCTTCTCTGAGATAGCTTTTCTGAGATTACGATAACTCTTTGCATACTGTGCAGAGGTTTGATGGAATACCTTTGAATTAATACCAAATTGGTACTTATGGATATGCACCTTCAGCATGTCAAGGGTCTTACGAGTTATTTTCAGTGCCCTAGCTGAACCATGCTTAGCAGTAACAGGATACACTATACCTTTCTCCAAGTCAATATCCTTCACTCTCAAAGCCACAAGTTCAACTGGTCTTAAACCTGTTTCTTTACTCAGACTCAGCTTCAAAGCCAGACTAGGATATGCAGACGCTATCAGCATATCGAGGGTTCGTTCTTCAGGAATCTTGGGCAACCTGTCCCGTGAATAATACTTGGTCTTCTCCCAACTCAATCCATTCAGTTTGAGGTAGTGTTCGTAGGCATAGCAGAGGTTCCTCTTGTAGGAATCTGCTACGTCTAGCCTAGCAATGAAGCCCTTCACTGCATCAGGGTCAGAGATTTCGCAGCCTGACTGTATCCTGTTGAGGGCTTTCCTCACGAAGTCTATTGTGTGTTCTGAGTATCCCTGCTTCTTGAGGTACCATAGAACGTTGAATACTTCCCCTTGGTCGGTATGCAGTTTGAGGTGGTTGGTGTGCTGGGTGTAACCCATCTTCTGTCCTTCGGCGGCATTCAGCTATGCGGGCTACCCGCGCCCCCTGTAGGAGGGATTCGGCGCCTATTTGCCCTTGCACCCTGCGGGTCAGTCGTCTCACCCAGGCCCGTGGCGATCTCGTCCTACGAGGAGTCATCGCGTGCCACGGGAGGTATCGTTTCTGTCCGTTGCCAAGGGTCTCCCCTTACGCCTCACGGCGTCGCAGCCCTACATGGTGGATGGAGTTTCCTCAGACCAGTGGCCCGAAAGCCGCCCCCCAGCTCACCAACCACTAGCGTAGAGAAAACAGTTGAATAAATATATAGTGGATGTGCCTCGTGCTAGTTACCATGACAAACGTGCTACTGGTGGGCGAGAGCTGGGTAAGCGTCACCACCCACTACAAGGGCTTCAACCACTTCGTCAGCGGAACATACGAGACGGGGCTCAAATGGTTCAGCGAAGCCATGGACAGGCACGGCGTAGACGTCACCCACATGCCAGCCCACGTGGCCGCCAACGAGTTCCCCTTCGACGCAGACGAGCTCAGCTACGACGCGGTACTGCTAAGCGACGTGGGCGCCGACACTTTCCTCCTCCACCCCAAGACGTGGCTCCACGGCGAGAGAACCCCCAACCGCCTGAAAACCATCGCCCAGTACGTGGAGCAGGGCGGCGGCCTCATCATGGCGGGGGGCTACATGAGCTACCAAGGCATCAACGGCACCGCCATGTACCAGAGGAGCCCAGTCGCTGACGTGTTGCCCGTCGAGATGATGGCTACTGACGACAGGTGCGAGCGGCCCGAAGGAGTGCAGCCGGTTAAACAGGTTAGGCACCCTATAGTCGATGAGCTGCCCGATAGATGGCCTCACATACTAGGGTACAACCTCGTCGAGCCGAAAAGTGGAGCAGAGACGCTGGCTAAGGTTGACGACGACCCTCTTCTAGTGGTGGGTGAGTACGGCTCAGGCAGAGCCGTGGCCTTCACCACGGATATTGGCCCACACTGGTGCCCTATGGAGTTCGCCGAGTGGGAAGGCTACGGCATCCTGTGGAGAAACATGGTGCAGTGGGCGTCGGGAGAGCCGTGAACGAGGCGAAGAGA
This sequence comes from uncultured Candidatus Bathyarchaeia archaeon, assembly GCA_964499305.1. Lineage (GTDB taxonomy): Archaea > Thermoproteota > Bathyarchaeia > TCS64 > TCS64 > RBG-16-57-9. The sequence continues at coordinate 13,314 of CAZCKR010000013.1, forward strand.
CCCATCGCTCTGAACGCCTACTTGAAGCTGGCTGACGCCTAAGCCGAGATGATCGAGGCGAAGCCCACAGAAGACTACCGTTGGGTGGACCCCGAGGGCTACGAGAAGGTCTCCAAGAGGCCGACGTTCCTCAACATCAGGGCTATCCCAAATCCCTAATCACTCTTTTATCCTCACAGCCTTTTCAAATACAAGAGGCGGAGCAGTT
>CAZCKR010000013.1:13621-24641 GCA_964499305.1 uncultured Candidatus Bathyarchaeia archaeon
CCCTAATCACTCTTTTATCCTCACAGCCTTTTCAAATACAAGAGGCGGAGCAGTTGAACCCCAACGTCCTGAGCCAACGGTACGCGACCCCCGAGATGAACAGGATATTCAGCGAGGAGGGTAAGACCCTCATGGAGCGTGAGCTGTGGCTCAGCGTACTCAAGGCCCAGAAGAAGCTGGGCATGGACATCCCCGACGCCGTCATCGAGAGCTACGAGGCGGCCAAGAACGACATAGACCTTGAGCGCATCAAGGAGATCGAGCTACGCACCAAGCACGACGTCAAGGCCAAGATAGAGGCCTACAACCAGGCGGCGGGCGGCGCAGAGTACATACACCTGGGCCTCACGAGCAGGGACCTCACAGACAACGTGGAGCAGCTCCAGATAAGGGACGCCATGAGGCTCATCCACGGCAAATACGTCTCGGTTCTCCGCCACCTCCTGGAAAAGGCGGAGGAGTACAGCGGCGTCGAGCTCACCGGAAGAACCCACCACCAGCCGGCGCAGACCACGCTGCTAGGCAGGAGGTTCAGCATGTGGGCGGAGGAGCTCCTCATACACCTGAAGGAGTTCGAGGCCTTCATCGAAGGCTACCCGCTCAGAGGCGTCAAGGGAGCCGTGGGCACCCAGTTCGACATGGCCAACCTCCTCGGCTCCCCCGAGAAGGCGCTCAGGCTTGAGAGGATGGTGGCAGAGGAGCTCGGGTTCACGGAGATCATGCACTCCACGGGCCAGGTCTACCCGAGGAGCCTGGACTTCAAGGCGACGAGCCACCTCGCGGCCCTCGCCTCCGCGTGCGAGAACTTCGCCAAGTCCATCAGGCTCATGGCCGGCCACGAGCTCGTCACGGAGGGCTTCGCCGAGGGCCAGGTGGGGAGCAGCGTCATGCCCCACAAGATGAACACCCGGAGCACCGAGCGCATCTGCGCCTTCAGCGAGCTCCAGAAGATGTACGCCGACGGCGCGTCGAGGCTCGCAGGCGACCAGTGGGAGGAGGGCGACGTCTCGTGCTCGGCGACACGCAGGGTGATCATGCCCGACGCGTTCTACGCCGCCGACGGCCTCGTCGAGACCACCCTCACCGTCCTCAACCAGATGGGCGCCTACCCAGCGGTCATAGGCAGAGAGCTGGACAGATACCTCCCGTTCCTCGCCACCACCGAGATCCTCGCCCTAGCCGTCAAGCACGGCATGGGGAGGGAGGAGGCCCACGCCGCCATCAAGAGACACGCCGTAGCCGAGGCGCTCCGGATGAGGGAGAGTGGAACCTCCGACAACAGGCTCGTAGAGCTGCTGGCGGAGGAGCCCGCCTTCAAGGCCGTGGGCGTCACGCCTAAGGAGCTTCGCGGGGTCCTGAGGGACAAGAGCCACTTCGTCGGGAACGCCTACCAGCAGATCTTGGCGGTCAAGGAGAAGGCCGCGCCGCTCCTCAAGAAGTATGGCAAAGAAGCCGCATACGAGCCGGGCGCCATCCTCTAAGACACAGCGCACATACCCCGATTAGCCTCCAAGGTTCCCCGGATAACATCCGCTCTTAGAAGGCTCCATGGATAGTAACCCCCGCTCTTTAAGTCGATGGAGCCATGGCACTGGAAAATGTTTGCAGGGTTAGGTCCTCGCTACTCGGAGCCGCGTAGATACAGTATGAGGCTCACGGCTATCCCCAGTATGACTATGATCCCCACGAACACGGGGGCCTTGCTGCGGATGAAGTAAGGCAGCGCGTTCAGAGACTGCCGCAAGTACTCGTTGAGGTACGGCACCGCGACGTAGATGACGGCCGTCGTCACGGCGGTGGCCGAGACGATGAGGGTGAGGTACCCCATCTGGCCCCGGCTGACCTGGTTGATGTCCTCCTCCAGAGCGCCTCTGTTGAGAAGCTCCATACGGTCCTCCCTGAACCTGTAGGTGTACCTGAGCATGAGGTAAGTCACCTGGAGCAGCAGGCCGACACTGAAAACCCAGCGATCATCGACCCTGGGGCTGGGCATCAGGTCCAGTATGAGGCCGACCCAGTTGAAGGTGCTGAAGTCCAGGACGGCGGGGAAGAACATGAGCATGTTGAGGCTGAACAGCTTGCTGAAAGACCCTATGTCTCCTTTCCTCCAGAGCATGAAGCAGAGGGCGAGCGCCAGCACTATGACGGCGAGGTTGAAGTAGGGCATGTACGGCTCCAGGAGGGGCCCCATGAAGCTGTCTGTGATCATTTTGATTATCTTGTCGTAGAGGGTGGTCTGGACCATGGTGACGGCCGCCATGTAGCAGGCGGCCAGGGCGACCCCCAGCTCCACGGACCTGATGACGTTCTCCCTCATCTCCCCACCCTCTGGCGCTGCAGCGCCTGCGCGAAGCTCTCCCCCACGGGGTCCCAGTTGACTACTATGCATCCCATGCCCCTGAGGGCGTCGTAGTAGGGCTGGTTGTGGTACGTGAGGAACCCGGCGGCTATCTTCTCCTCCTCCGTCTGGGCGGCGATGCTGTAGCCCTGGACGTTGAATATGATTATGGCGGGCTTGGTGCTGGCCCTGCCCACGTACCTGTGGAGCTGCCTGACGCCGTCTATGACGCCCTTGATCTTCGGGGGCTCCACCATGGTGACGATGACGAAGAGCGGCTGGGTGCCGACGATGTAGCGGCGGCAGCTGTGCACCGCCTCTTTGAGGCTCTCGCTGCTGTACCTGATGTCCACGTGGAGGAGTTCCCTCGTGATCTTGTACTGCTGTCTCTTCCCCACGTCCGGGAACAGCACCCTGCTCCTGGTCTTCTGCCTGACGGTGGGCTCCCGGGTCCTCTCCTCCTCCGAGATGTCCTCTATCTGGTCTATGCCCTCCATTATGCTCTCGTCTATCTCGGGCGCCTCCTTCCTGACGAAGGTGCCCTCCCACTGGTAGGCGTCGTGGTCGTAGACGCAGAAGCCGACGCGGCAGTCCCTGTCGATGTAGAAGTTGGTGAACCCCATGACCGCCCTTATCGCGTACTCCAGGGTGTTGTTGACTGCGGTCCCCAGCGCCATGTGGGCGGCGCTGTCGAGGAATATCCACACCTGCTTCTTGCCCTCCTTCTCGTACTCGTTGACGAGGAAGTTCCCGGGCCTGATGCTCATGAGCTTCGCCGAGGCCTTCCAGTTGATGGTGCGGTAGTGGTCGCCGACAGTGTAGTCCCTTATCTCCCTGAAGTCGGTGGTGGGGATGCCGAACCTGAACCTGGCGTCCATGGGCATTGGTATCCTGCTTATGCTCTTGTGGTTCTTGATCTTCCTGACGAAGAGGGGCTGGGGCTGAACCACCACGGCCCTCCTGGCGTTGAGTGTGCCCAAGACGTTGCTGCTTATCATTAGCGGGTGACGCACCTCGTAGGCCACCTCGCGGAGATCGAAGTACCCCCTCTTGGCGCACACCGCCATGTACCCGAACTCGACTGTCTTCGGGGCGAGGCCCTTCCAGAGGGCCTTGAAGTTGGTTCCCTCGTCGAGGAAGAAGCTGCCGGGGAGGATGTCGGAAACAGTGACGAGGCCCGGCCCTCCCTCTATGGTTACAGTGAGCCTGTCTCTCACCTTGTCGTCCACGTTCACCTTGACGTCCTTGCCGACGCGCTCCACCGACGTCACCCTGGGCTGCCCTATGAGGACCCCCGTCGTCAGGAAGATGACGGGGGCCAGCCCTAGGGTGATGAGTATCATGTTCCCCAGGAACATGCCCAGCACTAGGAAAGTGACGGCTGTAACCACCAGCTCTAGGGTGTCATTGGTTAGTGTCTGGGCTGTCATCTCTTACCTATGAACTCTTTCGGTACCTCTATCTGCTCGAGTATCTCGTTGAGGACGGCGTCGACGCTGAAGCTGCCCTCCAGCACGTACTCCATCTTCATCATCACCCTGTGTCCTATGGCGTCGTGGACGAACATCTTGACGTCGTCCGGGGTCACGAAGCCGCGGCCGGTGACGGCGGCGTGGGCTCTGGCCACCTTGAGGAGCGAGAGCCCGCCTCTGGGGCTCGCCCCCACCTCCACGACGGGGTGCCTCCTGGTCTCCCTGATTATCTGGCTGATGTAGTCGATGATCTTGTCGTCTACGTATATGCGCTCCTCGATGAACTTCTGCATCGCCTGGAAGGTTGCCTCGTTGGTCACAGGCTGTATGAGCCCCGACGGGTCGTCCTGCTTCCAGTATATGCGGCGCTTCATGATGAGGCTCTCCTGGGCAAGGGTCTCCACGTAGCCCATGTTCATCTTCAGGAGGAACCTGTCCATCTGGGCCTCTGGCAGCGGGTACGTGCCCTCCATCTCTATGGGGTTCTGGGTGGCGATGACGAAGAACGGCGGCGCCAGCTTGTGGGTCTCTCCCTCTATGGTGACCTGCCTCTCCTCCATGGCCTCCAGAAGGCCTGCCTGGGTCTTGGGGGGCGACCTGTTGATCTCGTCGGCCAGCAGCACGTTTGTGAATATGGGGCCCCGCTCCAGGACGAACTTGCTCTCCTGCATATGCCAGACCCTGGTGCCCAGGATGTCTGCCGGCATCAGGTCCGGGGTGAACTGTATCCTGCTCCAGTGGCACCCTGTGATCCTGGCGTACAGCTTCGCCAGCAGCGTCTTCCCCAGGCCCGGGTAGTCCTCGAAGAGCACGTGGCCGTTGGCCAGGCTCGCGGCCAGCAGCTTCCGTAGCACCACGCGTTTGCCTACGTATACCTTGCCCAGTCCCTCCAGTATGGCGTTGCTAATCGCCCTAACTCTGTCGACGTGCATTCCCTGCATTCTCAGTCCTCCAAACTCTCTATCATGCTTTCTTGACTCACGCGCTGCTCAGGCCCCCTGAGCAGTCCGCCCAGCCCCAGCCTGTCTATCCCCTCCACTGTGCGCCTCAGCAGCTCGAGGCGTCTCTCCTGGTTCATTCTCTCTATCCTGTCGGAGGTGCCCCGCCTGCTGAAGCTGGGGGGCTTCTCGTCCTCGTAGTTGATGAGCTCCCTCAGGGTCACCGTTAACTCGGCCTCCGCCGCCCTGTTCTCGTCGAGGAACATGAAGAGCTTCACCAGCACCCTCTCCTTCTTCCCGTCCCTGACGAACTCGTCGAGTATCTCGGTGAAGTCCGTGAGGGCCTTGCCCTTGGTGGCGCTTGTGTCCTGGATGTGCTTGACCCACGGCCCCACCTCGACGGGGGCCATCATGCTCTCCTTCATGCCCCGCCTCATCACGGTGAATATGAGGGCTCCCACTATGACTATGCCGGTCCACTCCACGTAGGGGGAGAGCTGCTCTACGACCGGGGACACGGCCTTGAGCCTCCCGGTTATGAAGTTCACGTACAGCGTGCCGATGAGGCTCATGGCCAGCACGAAGGTGTAGCTTGCCGCTATGCCTCCTATCTCCGCCAGGTACGGGTTCCTGGAGTCCCTGAATATGCCTATCATGGTTATGGTGGCCGCCACGGCGAAGCCCCAGTTCAGCATGTCCCTTATGAGGAGCACCTGCCCCGAGACTGGGACCCCCGGCTTCGTCATGTAGAGGTTTACCATCTGTATGGCTATCTGGCCGATGATGAATATGGTGGCGGAGCCCGATATGACGCGTATGTAGAACTGTTCCCTTATCTCGGCGACGGCCGACAGGATGTTGTACGTGAAGAAGAGGGCGAACCCCGCTATGATCAGGTAGCCCGCCATCTTGCTGGGCTCGCTTATGGGCTGGAGCACCATGAAGAAAGCTATTATGGCGGCGAACCCGCCGGCGTAGAGGCCGCTCACGATCACCCTGTTGAGCTTCCCCTCGAAGATGATGCTCAGGAGGGCGCCCATGTACCACAGCGTGATTCCCGCCAGCAGCGGCAGCAGCACCACGCTTATGCTCACGTTGATAAGCGAGTCGGGCATGTAGGGGAGGAAGGTGCCGAAGTCTCCCACTGTGTAGGGTGTGGCGAAGCTGATGCCGCTGAGCACGACGGCCACGAACAAGTATAGCGCTGTGGCCCTGACCAATCTGCCGCGGTTCTCAGCTTCCATTCTTCATCAGCTCGACGATTAAATCTATTGTCGCGTTGGTACGCTTAAAGTCCTCCACCGAGATGGGCATGTTGCTGTACATGGCTATCTCGTAGCTGGTGACGAGGTCCTCCAGGGCGGCGTGGGCGTTCGCAGGCAGCCTGTCTATGAGGATGTACTCGAACTCCCTCGGGGTCATGGTGTCGTCTATGTCCCCGTATATGCGCATCATGGAGACGTAGAACCTGTTGAAGAGCTTCACCACTCCTTCCTCGTAGCTGCTGTACTCCAGTGGGACGCCGTCCTCGTACCCTATTCTCTCCCTGCCGGCCGGGAGGACTACCCTGGGCTCGGCGAAGTCCTCCTCCCTCATCCGCCTGTTTCTCCTGGCCGCGTAGACGCCTACGCCCATGGCGCCGCTCAGCGCGATTATTATGTTCTGTGGGAACCCGAAGAGCAGGGCTAGGAGGTTGTCGGGGGAGGGCGGCGGCAGCATGACGCTGACGCCGAAGGACGTGTAGGAGCCCACGTAGTAGTCTGTTTCTCCCATCGTCATCCTGATGGTGGCTTCGCCGTCCTCCGGGAACAGAGCCGGGAAGCTGATCTGGCCCAGGGCGTCGCTTACAAGGTCCATGGTCTTATTAAGGTACCATACGCGGAGTGTGGCGTTGGGGAGAGGCTCACCCGTGGCCGTCTCCACGATGTAGCCCTTGTACGTTATGTTCTTGTCGGCGTAGACCTGTTTGGGGCCGGAGATGGCGACGTCGGTCTCCGACATCAACCGTATTGGCGGGTCGCTGACGCTCTCCAGGTACCACCTGTTCTCCAGGGTGTGGGCTATGAGGTTGTAGTCCCCGACCACGAGTTCCGGCGACGCGTCGCAGGTCACGTTGAAGAAGCCGTCCTCCACGAAGCCGACGCCCACGATGACCCCGGTCTCGTTTGTGGCCTCCTTGTCTACCTTGAGTATTATCTCCACCTGTGGGCCGCTCACCGCCGAGCCGTTGACGTTCGTCACGGTGCCCCAGACGTTGAACGTCTTCCCCTTGAGCGCCACGGGGTCGTTCCCCGTGATGTTGGTGAAGGTCGCCTCCCTCGTGATGTTGACCTCGCCCTCGTCGAAGTGCTTGGGGGTGGCGTCGAATATCGTCCAGCCTAGGCTGCCCAGGTTTGCCTCCACGTAGAGGTAGGCCTGCTGCGGCATGACGTACTGGTGCTCAGCCCAGGGATCTATCATGAACCCTATGACGGCCCTCGCGGGGAGGTCGATGCTCCTGGCCATCAGTATCAGCGCAGAGTTGAAGTGGGCGCCGGTTCCTTTCCTGTCGTTGAACAGGAACCATATCACGGGGTCTATGCTCGCCGGGGGAGGGGTGAAGTCCTTGCTGAACTCGTAGTTGTCCCTCAGGTAGTCCTCCATGGCCTTGTATCTCTCGTAGGTGCTTGTCTTACCCTCCGTTATCTCCAGCGCGAGCTCCCTGAGCCGCGACTCTATCCGGTCGGGCACGTCGAGGGTGGCCTCGGTAGGGACCGGCTCCGCGGCTCGGAGCGCGGAGTCGGAAAAGGCGTGTATCGAGTGGCTCACCCAGTATGGCTCAGTGAAGGCCTCGGTTGACTCGAAGCTCTGCGCCTCAGGGTAGTACCTGAGGCTGCCGTTGAATATCACCGACTGGGTCTTCGGCGCCACCGTCACGTATCCTGTGAACACGGTTAGGGGGTTCACGTAGAACTGGTTGTTCACGGTGGCCGAGGCGCCCACCGTGGAGTCCGGTATGAGGTCTCCCTCGTAGGGCTCGGACGTGAAGCCGGTCACGGGGTACCATGTGCTCCCGGTGTAGTTCTCCGCTGGCATCCTTCTGAGGTACCGGGTCTTGGGCGGGAGCCGCAGCTCCATGATTGGGCCGAGCGTCCTAGGCTCCGCGCCGCCTATCTCGACCTCGTCGGATGTTTTACCGAGGGCCCCGGGGTTCATCATTGGGTTGACGGGACCTGGCTTGTCCTCGTCCAGCTCGAGGCGCGTGATGTCTCCTAGTATGTTTATGGCTGTGCTGAGCATCCCCACGCTAAGGGTGAGCACTAACAGTAGGAGCGCGAGCCTCGCGTAACGGTTCAACCTATTCGAATACTCTCATTGAGCGGTATTATTCTTTATCTAACCGGGGAAGCCTTTTTCCGGCTTCTACCCTCCGTTGTCTCATTTTTTTGCTACGTTCCTTGATGTTCGCCTCAAAACTTGCCTCTTTAATACAGGAGAAATGTCAACGTACATGTCAAGTTATTCCCGGGGGCCGAGAGTAACTCATCGACGTGCATAAATACTTTAGCCCCCCCAAGCCCCCGATATACCATGTGGACCGTAAAATCCGAGTCAGGCCGGCTCCACGCGGTGCTGATCCAGGACTCCACCGAGCAGCTGTGGACCAGGAGGATGCCCTTCGCGGGCATGGAGTCCAGCCTGCTCTACGTCGAGCGGGACCCCCACGCCCAGATGGACCCAGGCCACGATGAGTGGCTTCAGTTACCCAAGATGCTCAGAGACGAGGGCGTCAGGGTCTTCGAGGTCAAGTCCATGCTGACGAAGATACTTGAGGACGCCACCGACGCGGAGCGTGAGCAGATCGTCGAGGAAGTGTGGGACGGGATGCCCGAGAGGCCCGACCCGGAGAAGCTGACGGTAGACCACCTATTCTGGGGGCATCCACCGAAACCCTACTATGACCGGCAGCGGGACCAAGTAGTACTCCCTGATTTCAGGCGCGTCGCTTGGACTTATACCCGTGACACCAGCTTCACCACCCAGATCGGGACGGTCATCTGCAACATGAGGCGGTACAGCCGCCGCCACGAGCCAAGGGTGGTCAAGCTCTGCTACGAGCACGACTCCGTTCTCAGCGAGAAAGTGGAGATTGTGTACGACGCCAACGACGCCGAGGGGGTCTTCAACGAGCCTCCCTGCGTCGAGGGCGGTGACACACAGATCGTTGACGAGGAGACGATTGCCATAGGCGTTGGTCAGAGGTCCACTGTGACGGGTTTGTTGGAGGCTGCGAGGCGGCTGTTCGAGGCGGATACCGACGGCGATCTGAAGTACGTGTGTGCCGTCAGCCTCGCTGAGAGGCCCGCCGTGGACTACATGCATCTGGACGTCACCATCAACTACCCTGACAGGGGCAAGGCCTTGGTCATGCCATACGTATACGACACCGAGCTGGTGCCTGACTACCCGCCGAAGAAGCTGCTGCTGAAGACGCTGGAGGCCGTCAGGGCGCAAGGCGAGGCCCATGGACGGCCGCTGGCACCACTCGTCCAACCCAACCACTTTAAGAGCCTCGGCAGGACGGCGGTCTACGTGAACCACGGAGGAAGGCCCGAGCTTCTGAGGACGGAGACGAGCTTTCTCGACTTCCTCGTTAAGGAAGGCAAGCTGGAGAAGGACGGGTTGATCTACGTGGGCGGCATCCCCGAGGACCCTTTTGACGTGGAACACCTGCTGGAGGCCATGATGGAGCAGAGCCGCGGCGCCGCAAACATCGTCACCGTGAAGCCTGGGGTTGTGATCGCCTACGACAGGAACAGGAAGACCAACCAGGAACTCAGGGACCACGGGGTGACCGTACGCGAGTGGAGAAGCAGCTACCTGGACCTGCTGGGCGGCCCCCACTGCAGCACCAGCCCACTGTGCCGCGACCCAGCTTAAACCCTATAAGTTGTAGAACAGTCATTACCGCGGGTTCATCAGGTGCAGGGCGTCCGTGAGAGATTCGGCTTCATGCGAGGTAACATGCTTGTCCTCACAGTCCGCCAGACGCTGGGCATGTTCTTCAGACGCATGGTGGTTCCCTACGCTTCGCTGTTCATCCTCGAGTTGGGCGGCACCTCATCCCAGATTGGTATAGTGAACAGCCTCCGCCCCTTGGCGGGGCTCTTCATGTTTCCGATTTCAGGGTATCTGACCGACCGAACCAGCAGAGTGAAACTGATCGCGGTGGCCGGCTACCTTTCAGCCGCTAGTATGCTTCTGTACGTCTTCGCGCCGAGCTGGGAGTGGATCGCCTTGGGGGCCTTGATCCAGGGCTTCATGGTGTTCCAGTTCCCGCCTACCTCCGCTATCCTAGCGGACTCTCTCACTCCCGAGAACCGAGGAACCGGTATTGCGGCCATGAACTCTCTGGCCACCGGCTTCTCGTTGTTCAGCTCATACATCGCCGGTGTACTTCTTGAGATGCTTGGCGTCGGCATGGGGATGAGGGTCCTGTATGGGCTTCTCGCTTCTTCTAGCTTCGTCAGCGCCATCTTGGTCTCACGGTACATGGAGGATACCGCGGAGGTAGCTGGCTATGACACCCTTCCCTCTATGGGTACGATTCTCCGTGAAACATACAGCGGGGTCCCTGAACTCGTAGGGGGGCTACCCCGATCCGTCAAGGCTCTCGGCGTCGTCGTCCTCATGGGTTTCATTGGCAACGCCGTGGCCAGCCCGTTCTGGGTGGTCTATGTCGTCGAGGAGGTCGGGTTATCCAGTTTAGACTGGGGGCTGATAATAATGTTTGAGACGATCCTCAAGACGCTGTTAACGTATCCGGCCGGGTTGCTGGTGGACAGGTACGGGAGGACTAGAAACCTTCTCGCCTCCTTGCTGGTCTTCCTGTTATCGATGCCTCTGATACTCTTCGCGGAGGGTTTCTACCAGATCTTACTTATTCGTTTGGCGGTCGCCGTGGCGGAGGCGCTGTTCACTCCGGCCAGCACCGCCTTGATGGCCGACTATGTTCCTAGTGAGATGAGGGGCCGGGTCATGGCCGCGCTGGGCAGAGGAAGCATGATGGTTGGGGCAGCCGGCGGTGGAACCGGGGGACCCGGGATGGGGTACCTGTTCACTGTCCCGGTGATGGCCGCGTCGATCATAGGCGGTCTGCTTTACGCTGTGAACCCTGTTTATCCCTGGTATTTTATCTTGGCTACGACTGTGGTACAGGTGCTCTTCCTTGCCCTGTTTATCAGGGACCCAGAGAAAGCTCATTGACTTGCTGTGGCTTGGTGTCGGTTTTT
>CAZCKR010000014.1:0-20514 GCA_964499305.1 uncultured Candidatus Bathyarchaeia archaeon
CTGGTCGTGTATCTTCTGGTGGGCGTTGGCGCTGGGTGGCATGGGGTGTACTCACTCGCTCCGGGTTATATCTGATGCGTACGCGTAGTTTCGTGGTGTCGTTTGATGGGTTGGCGGTGCTGCGGATGGGGGTTAAAGTAGGTTGTTCCTTGTTACTTGGAACAATGTAAAATGTTCGTGGTGGATTACGTTTTTGTACTATTTTGGATCAGAAAGAAGCTGTTCTGGGGTTTATTTCATCATAGACGGGCTGGTTTCGGCTGGGATGGGTTGACCCCCCCCCTCCCCCTATATCGTCCCGAGTAGGTCTAGGATTGTTTTGGCTAGTGCACGTGTTATCTGTGGCAGGGATTCCGTGTCCACCCACTCGTTCGCCTCGCAGGTGTTTCCACCGGACGGCCCCATCATGATGGTGGGCACTCCCCCGTGCACAGCGATATGGTTGGTGTCCGCCACGCTCCGCGCCAGAGTCAGCCTGACTTCCTGTCCCAGCTCTGCTTCGAGTCTTCGTTTCGCCGTCTTTACCAGCTCCGAGTCAGGAGGGGTGATGTAGCTGGTGGGCGCCGGCGTGGGTCGTTCATCCCAGGTCAACTCGTAGCGGCCCTCGATCCCGGCGTCGGCGATTATCTGTCTTATCTGCTGGGCCGCCTCCTCGACGCTCTGACCCGGCAGTATATGTCTGTCGATGGTTACCTCGGCGAGTTCAGGCACATAGATCTTGTCTCCGCCGCTGTGGAACCCTGTGACGCAGAGGCTGCCCCTCATCCCGTACTCCGGCATGTAGCCGAACCCGTCCGGCTTATGCTTCTCAAACTCCGCGACCACCTTCGCTGCGTCCACTATCGCGTTGATTCCCTCGTCGTAGGCCGCGCTCATCGAGCTCCCGTAGAACCTGAGCTTGAAGACGTGCCTACCCAGCTGCCCGATGATGATCGTCGCGTGCGCAGCCGGCTCAGGCACGACGCAGTACCTGCAGTCCTTGAGCATCCCTGTCTTGATTAGCTCGTGGACGCCTCGGCTCCAGTACTCCTCGTCGCTGGTGCCGCTGATGATCAAGTCTCCACCCAGTTTGACGCCAGACTTTACGATGGCTTTTACCGCTGCAAGTGCACAGGCAACACCAGCCTTCATGTCGTGGGCGCCCAGCCCGTAGATCCTGCCATCCTTTTCCACTGCCTTGAATGGTTCCGTCTCCCATCCCTCGAAGGCGTCGAACGTGTCTATGTGGAAGTTGAGCATCATCTTGGGTCCGCTTCCCCCCTTGAGGACAGCAACCACAGTGTCTCCAGCCTCCTCGACTGGGAGCCGGGTGATGTCGCTTAGCCCCAGTTCGGTTAAGTAGTTGATTATCCAGTCGGCGATCCGCTGCTCTTTCCCCGTCTCCGAGGGTGTCTCGACGAGGGTCTTGGTGAGCTCCACCACCCTTTCACCTGAAATGAAGTCCAGTGGATTCAAGTTGTTCGAGGATAATGCTCAAGACAGACGTAATAAAATGATTGACTGAGATATTCTACACCTCAAGTCAATCTATAAAGGATAGAGACTCATTTATTGCATATTTTTGTTAAATCCGAGTCTTCATCCAGCCAATATATGCGTTAAATTTAAATCACCTGTTGGGGTGGGTTGATCGGCTCGGTGAGTTCCATGAGCTGCACGGTAGTTGTTGACGGTTTCTTCGGAGACGGAGGGAAGGGAAAGATAGTGTCATACCTCGCGGTGTCGGACGACGCCGCCGTAGTCGCGAGGGGCGGCGTGGGGCCCAACGCCGGCCACACAGTCGTCAAGGACGGCGTCAAGTACAAGCTCAGGATGGTGCCCTGCGGCTTCGTGAACGAGAGGACCCTCCAGCTGATAGGGCCCGGCGTGGTCGTGAACCCCGAGGTCTTCCTGAAGGAGATCGAAGAGACGGGTTTAGAGGGACGCGTAGGGCTAGACCCCCAATGCGCCATCATAGAGCCCAAGCACATCGAGCTGGACCGTAAAGGCCACCTCAAGGAGAAGATCGGCACCACCGGGACCGGAACAGGTCCCTGCAACGCCGACAGGGCCATGCGCACCGCGAAGATGGCGAGGGATATACCCATGCTTGAGCCCTACATAAAGGACGTGCCGCAGCTCGTGAACGACGCGCTGGACCGCGGCGAGAACGTGATACTTGAGGGGACGCAGGGGACCTACATCAGCCTCTACCACGGGGGATACCCGTACGTCACCAGCAACGACGTGTGCGCCGCCGCCATATGCAGCGACGTCGGCGTCGGCCCGACGAGAGTCGACGAGGTTGTGCTCGTCTGCAAGGCCTACGTGACCCGCGTAGGCGCGGGGCCCCTGGAGGGCGAGATCAGCAGCGAGGAGGCCAAGAGGAGAGGCTGGGACGAGTACGGCACCGTCACGGGCAGGCAGAGGAGGGCAGCCCCCTTCAACCACAGGCTGGCGAAGAGGGCGGCCATGATCAACGGGGCGACGCAGCTCGCGGTAACCAAGCTGGACATACTGTATCCTCAGTGCAAAGGCGCTAGCAGCTACGATGACGTGCCCGACGAGGGGAAGGCTTTCATAGCCGAGATCGAGGAAAAGGTCGGGCTACCCGTCACGCTCATAGGCACCGGCCCAGGCGTAGACGAGATCATAGACAGAAGATAGCTACCCGAAGAGGCCCCTCTTCTTACCGAGTTCTCGGTCCAGTTCCTCTATGAGCTGCCGCTGCTTCCTGTTGAGCCTCTTGGGAACCGTGACGGTTACATGAACCAGCTGGTCCCCCTGCCCGAAGCGCCCGCGGATTCCCTCCCCCCTCATCCTGAGTATGTCGCCGTTCTGGGTGCCGGAGGGAACCTTCAGGCTCTCGGCTCCCTTAAGCGTGGGCACCTCAATCTCCGTGCCTAGCGCCGCCTGGGGGAAGGATACCTCGGCCTCGTAGATGACGTCCGTGCCACGCCTGATCAGGTGCCTGTGGGGCTTGATCCTTACGATGACGTAGAGGTCGCCCGGGGGGCCTCCGTACCTCCCCGCCTCGCCCTGGCCGCGGAGGGTCAGGTAGACGCCGTCCTCGATGCCCTCAGGCACGGAGACCTGTATGGTGCGCCTCTTCTCCTCCAGGCCGTTGCCGCCGCAGAGCCTGCACGGGGTCTCGGCTAACTGCCCTCTCCCGTTACACTGTGGGCATGTCGTGACTGTGATCATCTGGCCGAAGAGGCTCTGGGTCCTCCGCTGTATCTGCCCCGAGCCGTTGCACCTGGGGCACGCGGTGACTTGGGTCCCTGGCTCGGCTCCGTTGCCGCCGCAGCGGCTGCACTTCTCGAGGCGGTTGAGGCTCAGCTCCACGGTTGCGCCGGAGGCGGCTTGCTCTAGGGTGATCTCCACCCGGGCCTCCAGGTCCCTGCCTTTCCTTGGGCCTGCGCGGGTGGTGGTCCTGAAGCCGCTGAACCCGCCGCCGAATATGCCGCCGAAGATGCGGCTGAATATATCGTCGCCGAACCCCATCTCTCTGAAGATGCTGCTGAAGTCGGCTCCCCTGAAGATGTCCTCGGTGCTGTATGCGCCGCTTATGCCCGCGTGGCCGAACCTGTCGTACTGTTGACGCTTCTGCTCGTCGCTGAGGACGGCGTAGGCCTCGCTTACCTCCTTGAACCTCTCCTCGGCGTCTGGCTCCTTGTTCCGGTCGGGGTGGTACTTGAACGCCAGCTTCCTGAAGGCACGCTTTATGTCGTCCTGAGAAGCGCCGCGCTCGACGTCAAGAACCTCGTAGTAGTCACGCTTCTCAGACACTCGTCTTCACGCCCGCCCGTTTACGCTGATTCTTCCGAGACCCTCGGTTAATAAACGTTACCAGTTATAGAGAAAAATGTGGTGGGGCTACCTGGGTGTATCCGGGTGCCACTTCCTCTGTATCTCTAGGGTCTTCCTCATGCCCGTTTCCTCAAGGTGCTTTACGATCTTGTCTAGGGGCGTGTGCTCCGCGATCTTGTCTTCCTGAGTCGCCAGTCTGAGCAGCAGCCTCGCCATGACCATGGAGCCCTCCTGGAGGTTCCGCGGGTCGACCTTGTCCATCATGTCGGCGGTGGTGTGTCCCCACCCCCTGCCCACTATGAGCTGCTGGATGCTGGGCTCGGCGTGCATGTATATGCATGGGACCCCCTGCATGTAGAAGGGCCAGTGGTCGCTGGCGGCGGACGTCCCCCCAAGTATCTCCGTCGGGTACTTCGTTTCCTCCAGGAACTTTTTGAGCCAGACCTTTATCTCGGGGGGCTGGTAGACGGTGAACGCGGCGTGCTGGGTTCCCTGCTTGTACGCCAGGCCCCCAAGCTCCAGGTTCACCATGATGCCGGTCTTGGGCATGTCGTCGACGTGGTCCGCGACGTAGCAGGTGCTCCCGGTGACGCCTATCTCCTCGCAGGCGAAGCAGACGAACCTGATCCCCCTCCTCAGCTTGCCCTTCATTGGCTTGAAGGCTCGGGCCAGCTCCATGGTGACCACAGTGCCGCTGAGGTTGTCCATGGCGCCCTGGGCTATGTCGTGGCCGTCGTAGTGGCCGCCGACCACTATCCAATCGTCTGTCTCTCCGGGCAGCTCAGCGACTATGTTCGCGGACTCGGCGTCGGGGATGACCTTGCTGCCGTCGCTGAGCCTGACCCTAAGCGGCTTGCCCTTGGCGAGCCTCAGCATGTGGCTCCCCGTCTCGAGGCTAACCCCCACCCCGGGTATCTCGCCTCCCATCCTGTAGCTGGGCCTTAGACTTCCCGTCGGAGGGAGCTGCCCCGGGTTATGGTTCATGAAGATGAAGCCTACGGCGCCGTACTCCACGGCGTAACCGTACTTGGTGCGCCTGTGGACCCTCTTCCCTCTGGGGCTCGTGGCGCTTGAGCACATCACTATCTTGCCTTCAACGTCTTTGGGGTCTACGGCCTCGAACTCCTCTGGGCTCCCGGTCCCCAGATCGATTACCTCGGCGTCAACCTCGCCGCCCGGGCTCATCGCCAGGCTTATGGCCTCGAACTCCCGTTCAACAGGCTCCATCATCTCGAGCTTGACGGGGCCACGCCTCCACCCGTAGTAGTTGAAGGGCTCGGCGCGGGCGTCCGCGTAGCCATACTCCTTGAGCTTCCCGACCATGTACCTCTGAGCCTCCTTCTCGCTGGGGGTCCCGGCGAATCGGCTGCCTATCTCGTCGGCCATGACGAGCATGTTCTCGTGTATCTCGCTGTTCTGCCAGATGTCGCCGATAAGCGTCCTCTCGGCTTCCACGTTAACTCTACTGAGCATTCGGATCAAGTAGAAACTGGTTGATGGCTTATTAGGGGTTACCCGTCTGGATGGATGTAGCAGGTGATGAACGAGCCTTGGCTTGACCCCCTGAGGTATACGGTGCTGAACCATATGACGCATGCCTCGTCGCAGTTGTGGATGCTGTAATAGATGCTGTGGTCGTAGACAGGCGCTCTCACGGAGTCTCTGAAGATGCCGTAGAACTCGTTCCAATCCATGATCTCTTTCCTCTCGATCCTGACGGCGTTCTTGTATTTTCTTTGTATGCTCTCCTCCCACTCCTCCATGTCGCCCCAAGCCAACGTCCCGTCGAGCTCGTAGCCACGTGCCTCAAGTAGCTTGACCTTCCGGGCGAACTCCCTCCCGCTGACGGACATCTGCGTCCCGGCGACAGCCAAGACGACGGCGATGAACAGCCCGACGGCTAGTATAGTCTTATTCTCCTTCTTGTCGTCCTTCTTGAAGCGGCTCACAGTGTACGCCGCTACTGAGTCGTGGGCAGCCGCCTAAATGGGTTAAAGAAGAGAAACCTCTAAACTTGCTATGTGTCTGGAAACAGGGTTACTGCTTCTTTTCCTCGTCCACGACCTTAAAGTCGGCGTCCACCGTCTTCTTGCCCTGTTCCTCCTCGGGGCCCTGCTGCTGGGCGCCTGCGGCCTGCTCTGCCTGCTGCGCCGCGGCCGCCTGCTTGTATATCTCCGAGCCTGCCTCCTGGGCCACGCGCTGCAACTCCTCCATCTTGGCCTTGATCTCCGAGACGCTTCCCTCCTTCACGGCGTTCTTCAAGGCGTCCAGGCTGCCCTGTATCCTCGCCTTGACGTCTCCGCTGATCTTGTCCGCGAGCTCCCCCAGCATCTTCTCGGTGCTGTAGATGAGTGCGTCCGCCTCGTTCCTGGTCTCGGCCTCCTCCTTGGCCTGTTTGTCGGCCTCAGCGTACTGCTCGGCCTCCGTGACCATGCGTTCCTTGTCGATGTCGCTGAGCTTCGTCGAAGCCGTGATGGTGATGCTCATCTGCTTGCCTGTCCCCAGATCCTTCGCCGTGACGTCGAGCACGCCGTCGGCGTTGATGTCGAAGGTGACCTCGATCTGTGGGACGCCCCGCGGAGCAGGGGGTATACCCTCCAGGTTGAAGCTGCCGAGGCTGATGTTGTCCTTGGCCATGGCTCGTTCGCCCTGGAGGACGTGGATGGTTACCGCGGTCTGCATGTCGGCGGCTGTGCTGAATACCTTGGTCTGTTTAGTTGGTATGGTGGTGTTCCTGTCTATGATCTTCGTCAGGACGGCGCCCAGGGTCTCGACTCCGAGGCTCAGGGGCGTCACGTCGAGGAGCACTATGTCGTCTATCTCGCCTGCGAGCACCGCGCCCTGGATGCTGGCGCCTATGGCGACGCACTCCATGGGGTCGATGCCTCTCTCCATCTTCTTGCCCACAAGCTCTTCGACGGTTCTCTGGACGAGGGGCATCTTCGTCATGCCGCCGAAGAGGACGAGTCTATCGATCTTTTCTGGGGACAGCCCAGCGTCCCTGATGGTGCGCATTATGGGCTCCTTGACCTTGTTGACGATGGGCATGGCTATCTGCTCGAGCCTCGCCCTGTTCATGGTGATGTGTAGGTTCTGGGGGCCGCCCTCGTTCATGGCGATGTAGGGGAGGTCGATGTCGGTGGTCAGCAGGTTGCTGAGCTCTATCTTGGCCTTCTCCGCGGCCTCCTTGAGCCTCGCCATGGCCTTGAGGTCGCCGGTTAGGTCGATGCCTGTGTCTTTCCTGAAGTCGGC
The DNA here is from genome assembly GCA_964499305.1 of uncultured Candidatus Bathyarchaeia archaeon. Lineage (GTDB taxonomy): Archaea > Thermoproteota > Bathyarchaeia > TCS64 > TCS64 > RBG-16-57-9. Next base: position 7,042 of record CAZCKR010000014.1, read on the forward strand.
GACGAGGTAGTCCATGATGGCCTTGTCCACGTCGGCGCCGCCCGTCTGGGTGTCGCCGCTGGTGGAGAGGACCTCGAAGACTCCTCCGCCGAAGTCCATGATGGTGGTGTCGTTGGTTCCGCCGCCGAAGCTGAACACCAGTATCTTGAGCTCCTGGTCGCTCTTGTTCAGGCCGTAGGCGAGGGCGGCGGCGGTTGGCTCGTTCACGATCCTCGTCACGCTTAGTCCCGCGATCTCGCCGGCGTCGATGGTGGCCTGCCTCTGGTTGTCGTTGAAGTGGGCGGGCACGGTGATGACGGCCTTGGTCATCTTCTCGCCGAGATACGTCTCGGTGTCGCGCAGTATCTTCTGGAGTATGAAGGAGCTGATCTGCTGGGGCGTGTAGTCCTTCCCTTGGAGGGTGATCTTCCTGTCGGTGCCCATTTGGCGCTTCGCCTCCCTGATGGTGCCCTCCGGGTTGGTTACCGCCTGCCTCCTCGCCGGCTCACCCACGAGCAGCTGCCCGTCCTTGGTGAACGCCACGACGCTCGGGAACATCTTCCCGGCCACCGTGGGGCCCTCGGCGGAGGGTATGACCATGGGTTTCCCGCCCATCATTACAGCCGCCGCGCTGTTTGTAGTCCCTAGGTCGATGCCTAGTATCTTCTCTCTCTTGGTCTCGTTACTCATCTTGATCTTCCTCTTCACTCTGTTTGGGGCTGCGGGCCACCTTCACCATGCTAGCTCTGAGGACCCGGTCTTTATACATGTAGCCCCTTCGCACCTCCTCCACCACGACTCCGTCGGGCTCCTCGCTGGTCTCTACCTCAATGACGGCGTCGTGCCTGAAGGGGTCGAACGGGTGTCCCTCGGCCTCTATGACGTGGACTCCCTCGGACTCCATGACCTTCTGCAGTTTCTTCAGCACCATCCCCATGCCTTGGACGAGGTTCTCCTTCTCCGCGTCCCTCGTGGCGAGTATTTCTATCTCATCCAGCAGGGGCAGTAGCTGCTGAAGGAGGCCGCCGTTGGCCCTGTCCATGATGTCCTGCATACGTTTCAGGCTCTGTTTCTGGATGTTCTCCAGGTCCGCCTTGGCGTACTTGAGCTGGCTCAGGTGCTTCTCGGCTTTATCCTCCGCCTCTTTTAGCTTGTTCTCGAGTTCCTCGACCCGCTCCAGTAGTTCCTTCTTGGTTGGCTTCTTCGGTGACATGGCTGCGCTCCTCAGGCTTTTCTGTGATAGTGTGTTTGCTCTTTATTTTCTTTACGGTATGTCATAAATATGACTTTTTATAAGGTTTTATGTACAGAAGACGGTTGAAGCCGGCGCCGTGAACGCCTGTGCAGACATCATCAGCTAACCCGACAGAAGTGATGCGGCTCTCTCAATCAGGTACAGGAGATACACGACGAGGACGCCTAACCCGACCTTGACGTATAGAGGCATGAATGACAGGAAACCTCTGACTGAACGCTGGTCGCTCACAAGAATCTGAACCCTTAGGAGCCGATAAAAGGGTTTTTCAGAATCAGATCAGAATCTTCGGTCACACCTTCGCGGCGTCAACCACCTTAAAATCTATGACTTTGGCGAGATCATTGGGTGACAGCTCTATTCCGTAGAGGTGGTTCCCCGAGCCGAAGTTGATCCTCTCCTTCATGAAGACCCGTTCATCGATGTACAGCGGGACGTCCAACGTGAGGGGGCACACCGCGCCGGGCTTGACTCCTGTGGCCTCCTCCACCTCGTCCGGCGCCGCGACGCTCGCCTTCCCGATGAGGCCCCGCAGTTTCTTGAAGTCTATCCTGTCTCCTCCCCTCAAGAACACCGCGTGTATGCGGCCCTCCCCGTCTTTGAGGATAATGGTCTTACATATCTCGTCGGAGTCCATCTCATGTTTGGCGTACCTCACCACGTCGTCAACCGTGACGGCCCTATCAGTCAGTTCGACTATCTTATAATCGACGCCTTTCTCTTCCAGGAGCTTCGCCGACGCGAGTTCCATGCCTATACATTTTCGGCTGCCGTTGAAGAACTGTTCGACGCGAACCGCGTTTTTTTATAGTGGGTGTCTTCCTTCATAGTCAATCAATGGTAGATTCCGATGAGTGAAGGCTTGAACATCGTCGTCCCCATCAAGCAGGTTCCGGAGACGACTGAGGTGCAGTTCGACGAGGAGACGGGGAGGCTCATACGCGAGGGCGTCGCAGCCATAATCAACCCCTTCGACGAGTACGCCATAGAGGAGGCTCTACGCATAAAGGAGAAGCATGGGGGCGTGGTTAAGGTCATAACCATGGGCCCGCCGTGGGCGGCGGACGCCCTCAGGGACGCCATAGCCATGGGCGCCGACGAGGGCTGGCTGGCCACCGACCGCGCCTTCGCGGGAGCGGACACATGGGCCACCAGCCTCACGCTGGCTAAGTGCATCGAGAGGATGGGCGCCCCCGACCTCGTGATATGTGGCCTGAAGACCACCGACGGCGACACCGGGCAGACGGGCCCAGAGATGGCGGAGCACATGGACATACCCCACGTCTGCTACGTCAGCGAGATCACGGAGATCGACGGCGGCAAGGTGGTGCTGAAGAGGAACATGGACGAGGGCGTAGAGACCCTCGAGGCCCCGATGCCTCTCCTCATCACCGTGGGCAAGGACATCAACCAGCCGAGGTTGGCCACCCTCAGGGGCCGACTCAAGGCCAAGAAAGCCGAGATCAAGGAGATCACCAACGACGACCTCAAGATGGACCCCGCCGAGATCGGGCTGGACGGCAGCTTCACCAGAGTCGTGAAGTTGTTTGAGCCCGAGGTCCCAGAGGCCGGGGAGATACTCGAGGGGACTCCAGACGAGCTGGCGGAGGCCATTCTAGTGAAGCTGCAGGAGTGTAAGGTGATCTAGATGGGCGAGGTACCGGTGAAGGTCACTGACGCCTGCACGGGATGCGGCGTATGCGTGGACGCCTGCCCCTTCGGCGCCATCGACATGGTGAACGGGAAAGCAGTCATCAACGAAGCCTGCCGGGCGTGCGACCAGTGTGTCGACGCCTGCCCCGTCGGCGCCATCGTGATGAGCGAAGCAGAAGCCGTCGACCTCTCGGATTACCGTGGCGTCATGGTGTACGCCGAGCAACGGGATGGAAGGGTCCACCCGGTGAGCTACGAGCTGCTGGGGAAGGCCCAGGAGCTAGCCGCCAAGTTGTCCGAGCCCGTCTACGCCGTCATCGTCGGCAGCGGCGTGGGCGCCGGCGCCGAGGAGCTCGTCAGGAGAGGAGCAGACAAGGTGTTCCTGTACGACGATCCGACGCTCGCTGACTTCAGGGACGACCCTTACACCGACCTGTTGGCGCAGTGCTGCAAGGAGGAGAAGCCGAGCATATTCCTCATCGGAGCCACGAGTCTGGGCAGGAGCCTGGGCCCCAGGGTGTCCGCTAAGCTACAAACTGGGCTGACCGCAGACTGCACATACCTCGACATCGACCCCGATACCAGGCTGCTCAGACAGACGCGGCCCGCCTACGGCGGAAACATAATGGCCACAATCATCACACCCAACAGCAGGCCTCAGATGGCTACCGTCAGGTACAAGATGTTCCCCGAGGCGGTGAAGGTAGACCATCCGAAGGGCTCCGTAGCGGAGAAAACCGTAGACATGTCTAAGGTTAGGGACAGGGTCAAGGTCCTTGGCTTCGAGGAGGCCAAGGAGCAGGTGAGCATAAGCGAGGCTAATCTAATCGTCTCGGGGGGCCTCGGAATGGGCGACCCCAAGGGATTCGAGTTGATAAGGGAGATGGCTGAGACCCTTGGAGCCGCAGTCGGGGCCTCACGGCCCACGGTTGACGAGGGATGGATCGACTACAGGCACCAGGTGGGTCTCAGCGGCAGGACCGTGCGGCCCCAAGTCTACATGGCGTGCGGCATAAGCGGCGCCGTCCAGCACCAGGCGGGCATGAAGACAAGCGACGTCATCATCGCCGTGAACAAGGACCCGGAGGCTCCTATCTTCAAGATCTCCAGCCTCGGAGTGGTCGGGGATTTATATGAGGTGGTTCCCCGTCTCATAGAGAAGATTAAGGAGCATGGGGGACGTGCCTGAATACAACGAGGTAACGCCTGAACTATGGAAGCAGATAGAGGCCACCGTGGGGCCGGAGAACGTGTCCTCCAGCCCAGAGGACCTGGAGAAGCACGCAGTGGACGAGAGCCCGCTGGAGCCCCACCCGCCGCAGCTGGTCGTGAGGCCAGGCTCGACGGAGGAGGTTTCCAGGGTGCTGAGGCTGGCCAACGAGAAAATGGTCCCGGTTACGCCTCAGGGCTCCCGCACCGGCCTGAGCGGGGCCGCCCACCCGGTCTACGGGGGCATCGCCCTGAGCCTCGAAAGGATGAACCGCATACTTGAGATCGATGAGGACAACCTCATGGCCACCGTGGAGCCCGGAGCATTGATCAGCGACATCCACGAGGCCACCGAGGCCCTGGGCCTCTACTACCCCCCCGACCCGGGCCAGGAGTCAGGGAGCATCGGCGGCAACATCTCGACCAACGCGGGGGGAATGAGGGCCATAAAGTACGGCGTAACCAGGGACTTCGTAAACGGCCTGGAGGTGGTCCTGGCCGACGGCGAGGTAATCAAGGTGGGCGGCAAGAACGTCAAGGACAGCACGGGATACAGCCTCATCGACCTCATCATAGGGAGCGAGGGGACCCTCGGGGTCGTCACCAAGGCCACGCTGCGCCTCGTCCCCCAGCCCAAGCTGACGGCGCTAATCTACTCCCCCTTCACGTCCACCATCGACGCGGCTAACGCCGTCAAGGAGATAATACGCCAGAAGATACTGCCCTTCGGCCTCGAGTACATGCCACAGCATACCGTGCTCACCGTCGAGAAATACCTTGAGAAGAAGCTGATGCCAGACAACACCCACCCCGCCTACCTCCTCGTGGCCGTGGAAGCCAACACCAAACAAGAGCTGGAGAGGCAGCTGGAGACGGCGGGCGAGATATGCCTAGAGATGGGGGCCGTGGACGCCTACATAGCCGACACCGCTAGCAGGCAGCAACAGATCTGGGAGGGCAGGAAGGCCGTTTTCGACGCCTACATCGCCCTGTACACTGTGGACGAGGCCGACGTCTGCGTACCCCGGAACAGGATACCCGAGTACATCGAGCGCGCCGAGGCCATAGGGGAGAAGCACGGCGTGCTCCTTGTTCCCTTGGGCCACGCCGGCGACGGCAACCTCCACTACAACATAATCAAGCGGGACGAGACGCCGATGGAGGAGTGGCCCGCCGTCATGGAGGCGGCGCTCAGCGACCTCATAGACATGTCACACGAGATGGGGGGAACCGCGTCAGGCGAACACGGACTCGGCTACACCAAGAGGCACTACCTGGAGCGCGAGGTCGGGCCCCGGCAGGTGGAGCTAATGAAAGCGATAAAGGCCGCGTTCGACCCCAACGGGATAATCAACCCCGGCAAGGTCTGGCCCTAGTACTCCCTGTAGGCCTCCGCGAGGGGGTGGCCCTTGCAGTAGAGGCCGAAGGCCTTATACCAGCCGAAGGGGCTCTTATGCACCGTGAGCCCCTCGGCCTCCAGCGCCTCCTTAAGGTCGCTGAGGAACTTCTTGGCGCGTCTGGGGCTGCCCAGCTCATGGCTAAGATGCGCGTACGGGTACAGAACCACGTTTTTACAACCTATGCGACCAGTGTCTGTTTTGATGTTCTCGACGTAGGCCTCGATGATCTCTGCTTCTCGGTCCACGTCCTTCTTCTCGAAGCAAGTGAAACAGACCAACGCGTTCTCGTACTCGCCCTCCTTGGGGCTCGCGGGGTGCTCCGCGACCGGGGTCTCCTTGGTGACCTTGTAGCTGAACTCAGAGCAGTGAAGCTGTAGAACCTTCAACTCTTATCGGTTGAATGACGCCTCAGAAGGTTTTAGGGGTTTCTATGCCTATACGGTCTAGAGCTCCTTGGCTGCCTCGATGAGCTTCGCGGCCTGCTTATCGCTTAGGGTCGTCTTCTCAGCCAACACCGCGGCGTCTGCGCCGGCTACCTTGGCGACCGTGTCGTATCCTCCGCTCAACAGCTTCTCCTCCGTGGCCTCACCGACTCCCTTGATCTCGGAGACAGGCTTCTTCGGCTCTGCTTTTGGTGCTGCCTTTGGTTCCGCCGCCTTCTTAGCGGGTTCCTTGGCTCCTGCTGCTTCCTTGCTCAGCTTTATGGTTATGCATGAGACGTTCCTCTCAGCATCACCGTCCGCAAGCCTCTCGGTGTCGATGGTGATCTTGGGCTTCGCCAGGTTGTTGATGTACCTGTTACGGGCTATCTCGGCGACGTCGACGGCTGTGCTGATGCTCCTGCCCCTCGCCTTGATCTCGACGATGTCCTGTTTGTTGAAGGTGGCCAGCACAGCCATAACGTAGGTCATGGCTGGCTTCCTGCCGATGTAGACTATATTGTCTCGACTCATTGTACCCAATTCAATTTTCAGCAGTGTACTTAAAAATGCATCTTTCTTAGGGATGGAAAAAGAAGGAAAATACGTGTTTTTCCGCTGATCTGACTAAAAACGGCTCAGGTTTCAAGGGACTTCAGATTTTTTAGCGGCTGATCACATGTTTTTTACATTCCACGGCTTTCTTCTATACCATGTCTGACAATGATTTCTGGCCAGACGGCTACAGTTGTTGTGTTCAGTTAAGCTTCGACTACGACTCCAACAGCGCCCTCGTCCGCAGGGAGCCGCTGGACATCGTCGCCCAGAGCCGGGGAAGATTCGCCCCCAACACGGCGATACCCCGAATCCTGGACCTGCTGGACAGGCATGGCATCAAGTCCACGTTCTTCACCCCCGGGTGGACTGTGGACAACTTCACCGAGAGCTGCGAGGAGATAGTGAGCAGGGGCCACGAGATGGGCGCCCACGGCTACCTCCACGAGCGGCTCGCCGAGTTAAGCTGGGAGGGAGAGCGCGGCGTCTTCGAGAAGAGCATGGCGAGCTTCGAGAGGCTCGGAGTAAAGCCCGAGGGCTTCAGGGCGCCGTACTGGCTTATAAGCGACAGGACCCTCGACCTCGTGGTCGAGCTGGGGTTCAGGTACGATAGCAACTTCATGGACGACGACATGCCGTACATGCTCAGGTGGCGCGGCAGGGACACGGGGCTCGCCGAGCTGCCCGTGGAGTGGCTGCTGGACGACTGGCCCCACTTCGAGACCAACAGGATGACGACGAAGCAGGTCTACGACATGTGGAAACCCGAGTTCGAGGGCATCCATGAGCTGGGCCGCTACTTCGGTTTGACGTGCCACCCCCAGTGCATCGGCAGGGTAAGCCGCCTAAAGATGCTGGAAAAGTTGCTTAGCGAGATGAAGGATAAGGGGGATGTGTGGTTCCCAACCTGCAAGGAGCTGGCTGACTGGACCCGGAAGAAGCTAGGTTAGCTTCCTTATCTCCTTCACGAGTATGGGCAGGCTCTCCCCGGAGGGGGCGTACACGTTCACGTCGCAGATGTAGCTGATCTCGCTTGCTCTGATGTTAAACTCCGCCAGCATGCCGCCGTTCCTTTTCACCATCACGGGTAGGTTGGCGGCGGGGGTCACTGTGGCGCTGGTGCCAGCCACGATCATGCAGTCGCTCCTCGACGCCTCCTCGAAGCACCTGTTGAGCACGGGCCCCGGTATGGGCTCCCCGAACATCACGGTGTCGCTCTTCACGACTCCGCCACACTCCGGGCAAGCGGGCGGCGTCTCCTCCACCCTGAAATCCTCGTTTCTCCACTTCGTGTGACATTCTATGCAGCGGAGGTACCTGCCGTTGCCGTGTATCTCCAACACGTTTCGGCTCCCGGCGGCAAGGTGGAGGTTGTCGATGTTCTGGGTTATGAGTGTCCTCAGGACGCCCATCTCCTCCAGCTTCGCCAAGGCGACGTGGCCTGGGTTGGGCTCCGCCCCCATGATGCTTATGCCGAACTCGCTGGCGTTCCTCATGCGGCGCTCCCAGTAAGAGGCGGGGTCTCTAAGGAACCTCTGGTACCCGTCCATGGACGGCTCTCCCTTCTCTGTCCAGAGTCCGCCGGGGCCCCTGAACGGCCTAATGCCGCTCTCCACGCTTATCCCGGCGCCGGTGAGGCAAGTCACGTAGCCGGAGTCCACGATCGTCGTAGCGGCGTCTCTGACCGCCTGAAGAACATCCTCTCCTAAAGCCATGAGTAGAAATGGTAGGGGAGAGTGAAAAGACTTAGGCTCGTTCCCTGAGCGCCTTGGCCAGAGCCGGCAGCACCTCATAGATGTCGCCGACGAGGCTGTAGTCGCTGATGCCGTGGATTCCGGCTCCCTCGTCGCTGTTGATGCTGACGATGATCTGGCTGTCCCTGATTCCGGCGACGTGCTGGATGGTGCCGCTGACGCCGCACGCCACGTAGAGGCTGGGCTTCACCTTCTTGCCGCTGATGCCCACCCACTGGTCCATCCAGCCTAGGTCCGCGCTTATGGGCCTCGTACACCCGATCTGGGCGCCCAGGGTCTCAGCGATCTCCTCCAGCAGCCTCAGGTCCTCCTTGGCCTTGAAGCCGCGGCCCGCGGAGACTATTATTGACGCGCTCTCCAGGTCGGCCGTGCTCTTGGGTTTCTCGCGGCGCTCCACCACCTTTACCCGGGGCTCAGGGAGAACCACCTCCAGCTCCACCGTCTCCCCGCTCCTCTCCACTGGCTCCATCTTCTCGAAGCACCTCGGGGGGAAGCTGATCACCGTGGGGGTGCTGGTGCTCGTCTCCTTGGCCACTGTGGAGCCGCCGTATGTCAGCCGCTCCACGACTATCTCGTCGTCCTCCAGCTCCACGCCGCTGCACTCGTTCATGCAGCCGACGCCCAGGGACGAAGCCACCCTTGGTGCAAGCTCCTTGCCTCTCTTCGTGGCCCCCATGAACACCGTGGACGGGTTGGCCGCCTTCACGGCCTCAACCACGGCGGCGCCGTAGGGCTCAACGCTGAACTCGCCTAGGCCGCTCACCGTGTAGACCTTGTCCGCGCCCTGGCTGAAGTATTCCTTGGGGTCTGATCCCGCCGCCAGCGCCGCGACCTCCGAGCCCATCTCGTCCGCCAGCTCCCTGGCCTTTCCCAGCAGCTGGAAGGCAAGCTCCCTGTCCTCCGAGAACACCAGGAACGACACTAGAGGACCCCCTCCTGCATGAGGGCCGCGACTAGCTTGGCGGCTGCCTCCTCCACGGTCTCGGCCTCGATCTTGACCTGTTTACGCTCCACCTTGGGGGCGGAGACGCTCTTTATCTGGACGTAGCTCTGGCTCTTCACCTCCGAGGCGTCGAGCCCTATGTCTCCGGCGCCCCACACCGTCTGGGGCTTTCTCTTCGCCTTCATGATGCTCATGAGGTTCGGGATGCGCGGCTCGTTGATCTCCCTCACCACGCTCACGACGGCCGGCAGCGCCGCCTCGACGACCATGTCCACGTCCTCCAGGTCCCTGACGGCCCTGACTTTGCCGTCGGCCACGTCGAGCTCCTTCACGTAGGTTATCTGGGGGATATCCAGGAGCTGGGCTAGCCTTGGCCCGATCTGGCTCGACAGGCTGTCCAGCGTCATCTCGCCTGCGAGTATAAGATCGTAGTCTCCCGCATGTTTGACGGCGGCCTCAAGCACCTTGCTGGTGGCGTTGGTGTCCACTCCCTTGAGCCCCGGCTCGTTTACTATGTACACCGCGTCGGCGCCCATGGCGAGCGCCTCCAGGAGGGCCGTCTTCGTCTTGTCGTCCCCCACTGAGAGGGCCACCACCTCGCCGCCCACCTTCTCCTTGAGTCTTATCGCGGCCTCCAGCGCCCTCTTGTCTACCTCGCTGATCCTGCGTTTAACGCCTTCGACGATGGGCGCCCGAGTCCGAGAGTCCAGCTTGATCTCCGTGAGGTCCGGGATGTCCTTAAGCAGCACTATCTGCCTCATCATGGTTCAAGGCGCAACTATCTTTTAATACCAATATAGTCTTTGCCTCGGAAAAATGCTTTAAACCTAGGCCCAGATTAGCCAGTTGAAGCAATATGGAGGCAGATAAGGTTAAAAAGGTGGCCGTCCTCGGCGCCGGAGTCATGGGGCACAGCATAGCCCAGTTAGCCGCCGTGGCCGGCTACGACGTGGCGGTCAGGGACATCGCCCAGGAGTTCCTCGACAACGCCGAGGCCGGCGTAAAGAACAGCCTAAGCAGGTTCGTGAGCCGGGGCAGAATGAGTCAGGAGGACATGGACGCCGCCTTAGCCAAGATAAGGTTCACGCTGGACCTCGATGAGGCGGTGAAAGGCGCCCAGCTTGTCGTCGAGGCGATACCCGAGAGAATGGACATCAAGCACAAGGTATGGGCGGAGGCCGCGGCGAAGGCGCCCAAGGACGCCATACTGGCGTCCAACACCAGCAGCCTGAGCATAACCAAGATAGCCGAGGCGGTGCCGAACCCGGAGAGGTTCATCGGCATGCACTTCTTCAACCCGCCCGCCATCATGAAGCTCGTCGAGGTCAACCAGGGAGAGAAGACCTCGGAGGCTACGGTGGAGGCAGTCCAGGAGCTGGCCAAGAGTATGGGCAAGACCCCGGTCTGGGTGAGGAAGGACGCCCCGGGGTTCATAGTCAACAGGGTGCTCGTCACCTACCTCAACGAGGCGGGGAAGCTCCTCGACAAGTACGGCGTGGAGCAGATCGACGCCGCGATGCAGCACAAGGCCGGGATGCCCCTCGGCCCCTTCATGCTCAGCGACCTCATAGGCATGGACATCGTCTACAACATCCTAAAGGTGTTCGAGGAACACATAGGCCCAGACTACGCGCCATGCGCGAGGATAACTGAGCTATACGAGGCGAAGAAGCTTGGACGCAAGACGGGCGAGGGCTTCTACAGCTACGAGGCCCGGCCCAGCGTAGCCGAGGACCAGGCAGAGGGCTTCGACGTGAAGCTCCTCCTGAAGCCCTTCGTCGAGGAGGCCGAGAAGGTAGTAGCGGAAGGGATAGCGTCCGAGGAGGACGTGGACACGGCGATGAAGCTCGGCGCCAACCTGCCGAGAGGCCCCTTCGAGATGAAGTCCATGGGGCTCGGCGAGGAGAAGCCCATACTCACGGAGAAGAGGGACGGGATACTCACCGTCACCGTCAACAAGCCGGGCAAGCTCAACAGCATGACCGCCGAGATGCTTGAGATGATCGGCGAGGCGCTGGACGAGGCCGCCGCTGACAAATCCGTCCGCTGCATCCTGTTCAAGGGGGCGGGGGACAGGGCGTTCTGCGCGGGCGCAGACATCTCACAGTTCCCCAAACTGGCTGTCGAAGGCGCCCGGAAGCTGTCCCGGCTAGGCCAAAGCACGTATAGGAAGATCATGGAGGTGCCCGCACCCGTCGTCGCAGCTGTCAACGGCTACTGCCTAGGCGGCGGAAACGAGCTCGCCATGCACTGCGACTTCAGGCTCGCATCGGAGAAGGCCAGCTTCGGTCAGCCCGAGGTCAACCTGGGGCTGATAACCGGCTGGGGCGCAACATACGTGCTGCCGAGGCTGGTCGGCAAGAGCCTCGCCGCGGAGATGATGATGACCGGTCGCCGCCTAAACGCGGAGGAGGCGCTCAGGGCGGGGCTCGTGAACGCCGTCTACCCGGCGGAGGAGTTTGAGGCAAAGGTGCAGGAGTTCGTTAAGGCTCTCGTGGACGGCCCGCCCCTCGCATTGGCGGCGATGAAGAAGCTGGTGAACCTGGAGGACCTTGAGGCCGCGTCGAACGCCGAGGCCGACGAGTTCTCCAACCTATGGAACTACCGGGACCTAATGGAAGGCATAGCCGCCTTCAACGAGAGGAGAAAACCCGAGTTCAAGGGAGAGTAGCTACGCCGCCTTGAAGGCGAGGACCACGCCGTCCTCCTCCTTCACGTAGGCGGCCTCAACCCTGGAACCAACGTCTACGTTTTCGTCCAGCAGAAGACCGCTTATACTCACTCCTTCGTCCAGGGTGACGATGACGACCCCGTAGGGGGACCTGTCCTGGAACCTGGTCAACGGGACCGCTATCACCGTCTTCGCCGCGACGGCTCCCTTGCCCCTGTACTGTCTCCACCCGAGGTCCATCGAGCCACACTTGTTGCAGAGCGGCCTCGGCGGAAGCATTAGGTGTCCACAGCTCTTACACTCCACGCCCACGAGCTCATCGTTCATCAGGTGATCCTTGTACGCCTTCACCGTGTACTCCGTCATCTCAGCCCCTCCTGTATATCTGCACCGTGGCGGTGGCGCCCGCCGCCCCCACGTTATGGGCCAGACCTATCTCCACGTCACTGATCTGGTGTTCACCTGCCTGCCCTCGCAGCTGGTTGAAAATCTCGTACACCATCCCGGCGCCTGTGGCTCCCACGGGGTGGCCTTTAGCCTTGAGCCCACCGTCGGGGTTCACAGGCATCTCCCCGTCCAGCGCCGTCCTCCCCTCTGAGGCTGCTATACCTCCCTCACCCTTGGCGAAGAACCCGAGGTCCTCGGTGGCGACGACCTCGGCGATGGTGAAGCAGTCATGGACACAAGCCACATCCACGTGTCTCGCCTCAACCTCCGCCATCTTATACGCTTGTCCCGCAGCGAAACCGGTGGCTCTCAGGGACGTTAGGTCATCTCGGTCGTGGAGCGCCATGGTGTCCGACGCCTGGCCGATCCCCGTGACCCTCACCGGGGTGTCGGTGTACTTCTTGGCTACCTCGTCCGCGGCGAGGACCACGGCGGCTGCACCATCAGAAATGGGGCAGCAGTCGAACAGCCTGAGAGGGCTCGCGACGACGGGGTTCAGCGGCGAGTTGAGGAACTCCATCTCGTCCCGGAAGCTCATCCCCTTCCTCTCGCCCAGCTTGTCGGCTATCTCCTTTACGGTCTCCTGGTACTGGGCCTTGGGATTCATCTTCCCGTTCACATGGTTCTTAATGGCGACTTGCTGGAGCTGCTCCCACGTCGAGCCGTGCTTGCTGAAGTGGGCTGAGGCGATGGCCGCGTACAGCCCAGGGAAGGTGAAGCCGACGCCGGCCTCGTAGTTGGCGTCCGCCGCCAACGCGAGGGTGTCCGTCACCTCCTTCGTGCCCAGGGTCCTCATCTTCTCGACTCCTCCCACGATGACCATGTCGTACATGCCAGACGCGATTGCCTGGATCCCCGCGTTGACGGCGACGCCGCTGCTGGCGCACGCGTCCTCGACCCTGATGGCGGGCTTCGGGTTCATCCCCAGCCAGTCGGCCATCAAGGGCGCTGTATGCCCCTGCCGCTCGAACATGTCGCTGCTGAAGTACCCGAGGTAGAGGGCGTCTGCGTCGCCGAAGGTGAAGTCGTTGTCCACGGACTCCGCGGCCTCCAGCGCGGCCTCGACGAATATCTCTCGCCCCTGCTTGTCTTGGTGGAGCCTGTGGTGGAACCTCGTCATCCCCGCTCCTATCACTGAAACTTGACGGTGTAGACTCAAAACGCTCATAACCGGCAGGGGAAGAAACC
>CAZCKR010000014.1:20614-24424 GCA_964499305.1 uncultured Candidatus Bathyarchaeia archaeon
ACTGAAACTTGACGGTGTAGACTCAAAACGCTCATAACCGGCAGGGGAAGAAACCATATTAAAACTTGTGACGAATAAATAATCGACGAACGACGAATACCACCGCGGTAAGTTGGGGCCCCAGTATATACCCGGATGACCCAAGTATATAGAATAATTTCTGCACATTTTACGCGTTGGAAAACGTTAAAAGATTATAATTAGTTTTTCACATAGGTGTAGTTATGAGCATTGCCTTCGTTCTGATCAACACTGATCTAGGTGAAGGATCCGAGGTCGAGAAAGCTCTCAAAGAGATCCCAGAGGTACACGATGTTTACGGAGTCTACGGAGTATACGATTTCGTCGTACGCCTGGAAGCGGACACGATGCAGAAACTAAAGGACGTCATCACCACGAAGATCAGGCGCCTTAGCCATGTCCGCAGCACGCTCACCATGATAGTTGTCGACTAGCCTTCCCTAACCCATTTCTTCCCCAGAACCCCGGATTTAGGGGTTCTACTGGAGGTAGCCTAGGCTCTCCATCTTTTCGAGGACCTTCTGGACGCTCTCCTCTACCGTCTCCTTGTCCGTGTCTAGTATGAGCTCGGGGTTCGGCGGCTCCTCGTATGGATCGTCCACGCCGGTGAAGCCGGTTATCTCGCCCGCCATCGCCTTCATGTACATGCCTTTGATGTCTCGCCTCATGCACTCCTCAACGGGGCACCTCACGTATACCTCCATGAACTCGCCTATCTCCTCCCTGCTCTTTTTACGCCTCTCGATGTAGGGTGAGACGAAGGTCGCCAACACTTTGACGCCGTTTCTGGTGAGGAGCTTCGCCACGAAGGTCACGCGTTTTATGTTCTCGTCGCGGTCCTCCTTGCTGAAGCCCAGGTCGCTGGTCAGGCTCTTGCGGACGATGTCGCCGTCGAGGCGCTCGACCCTGTGTCCCTGCTCGCGCAGCGCCTCGGCGACCCAGTCGGCTATGGTAGTCTTGCCGCTGCAGGGCAGACCCGTGAACCACACTGTCACTCCCTTACTCATCCCGTCACTTCCTGAATCCCTTTACTGACTTCGATCAACGTAAATACCTTCCTAGCCCTTCAACACGTCCCATAGCACCGCGAAGAACTGCCTGAAGTGGCTCGTCTGGATCCTTCTCTCGCCTTCCCTTTCTTTGATCGATATGGGGACGCCGGCCACCCGGGCGCCGCGTCGATGAGCCTCCAACACGAAGGTGCCGCACAGGCAGGCTCCGTGTAGACTCATCTCTCTAGCGATCTCCCGTCTGACGGCCCTGAACCCTGTGCTCGCGTCCCCTATGGGCACCCTCATGCTTGTGAGCGACGTGAGTATCCTCTCGCTCAGGTACGGCAACTCGGGTCGTACCCCCATGACCAGATCGGCCTCGCCTCTCAGTATCGGCTCGATGAGGCTCGGCATCTCGGAGGGGTCGTGCTGCCCATCGGCGTCTAGGGTGACGATGATGTCGCCCGTCGCCTCTTCTAGGCCCCGCTCCGTTGCCTTCAGGACGCCTGCGTTCTGCTGCTTCAGGACCCTTGCCCCGGCGTCCATTGCTCTACGCGCCGTGTCGTCGCTGCTGCCGTCGTCCACAACTAGAACCTCGTCGACGTAGGAGAGGGCTCCCTTCACGACTGCCTCTATGGTCTTCTCTTCGTTGTAGGCAGGGATGACCGCTGAAACCATGGTCTCGTCTGCGGTCGTCATGGTCGTGTACTCACCTCTGCTGAGCCCAGTATTTGATGAGCTGCTTTACCCCTTCCCTGACGGTCCACCTGTTCTCGAACCCGAGCACGCCGCGTATCTTCGTCAGGTCGTAGCTGAACTTCTTCGTCTCCCCGGGCCTGGGCGCGGTGTTCACTGCCTCCGCCATGCCGCCGGTCTCGGCGGCTATTTCCTCCTTGGCTATGTCGGCGATCCTGTTAATGGTCAGGGTCTCGCCGCCGACGTTGAAGGTCTCGCCTCCTATTCCGTCCTTGGTGAGCGAGAGCATCATGGCCTCCGAGATGTCCTGGACGTGGACGAAGTCCCTGCTGTACTCGCCGTCCCCGTAGACGGTCAACGAGTCGCCGCTCATCCCCTGGTTCACGAACTTTGGTATCACGGTGTCCCAGCGTGTGAAGACGCCGACGCCGTAGATGTTCCCGAACCTCAGGTTCACCGTCTCCATGCCGTAGTTGTCCCAGTACGTGTTGACTATCTGTTCCCCCGCCACCTTGGTGACGCCGTAGAGGTTGAGGGGCCGCTGCGGATGGTCCTCTGTAACGGGCATCTCGACGGGGACGCCGTAGGTGGACGCGCTGGAGCAGAAGACGACTCGCCCGACGTCCAGCCTCCTAGCCGCCTCCATCACCTGGTAGGTGCCATAGACGTTCACGGACACGGCCTCCTCCGGGTGCTCGTTGCACCTTACCAGCCCCGGCAGAGCCGCGAGGTGAGCGACGGCGTCGCATCCCTCCCACACCTCGACGAGCAGATCAAGGTCGCGGATGTCGCCTACGACGCACTCGGCTTTCTTTCCTAGCTCGTGCTGCTTAAGGAAACTGTAGTCGCCTATGCTCTGATCGTCTATCGAGACCACGGTGTCCCCCCGCTCAAGGAGCTTCACGACGAGCGTGGACCCGATGTACCCGGCTCCCCCTGTCACGGCTACCCTCATAGATATCCCTCAATAACTTGGTGTTTATGGTAAAAAAAGGGTTGGAGCCTAGGCGGTCCATTTTATCTTGGGCATGATGCTCTGCCGCTTGGCTTCGATCCTGTCCTTGTATTCCATGAGCTTGGGGAGGGTGACCCTGAGCTCGTCTTCGAGGGTGTTAGTGGGTTTGAAGCCGAGTTCCGGGAGCCTTCTCCTGTCAGGGTTGTAGTAGTGGTCTTCGAGCTCCAGCCTCGGGTTCTCAATGTTCCATATCTTGGCGTCTAGATCATACTCCTTGGCTACCTTCACCACGTACTCGGCGAGCTCGTTGACGGAGTAGCACTCGTCGAACTGGTTGAAGACCCTGTACTCCCCCTCGTCCGGCGGGTTCTCTATGGCGATGGTCAGGCACTGCATGCTGTCCCTGAGGGCGAGGTACCCCCGGGTCTGACCTCCCTTGCCGTAGGGGGTGAGCTCGTGGCCTATTATCGCCTGGGCGCAGAACCTGTTCAGGGCTGTGCCCCAGACCTCGTCGAAGTCGAACCTGGTGAGCAGGTCGTCGTTCACCATGTCGTCTGTCAGTACCCCGTGGACGACTCCCTGCATGATGTCGGTGCTCCGGAGCTTCCATATCTTGCAGGCGAACATGATGTTGTAGGTGTCATGGACCTTCGTCAAGTGATACCAGCTTCCCGGCTGCCTCGGGAAGGGAAGCGTGTCTTTACGTCCCCTGTACTCTATCTCGAAGAAGCCCTCGGGGATGACCACATTGGGAGTGCCGTACTCGCCCATGGTGCCCAGCTTGAGGAGGTGGCACTCCGGGACGTGCTTCTTCATGGCGAACATGATGTTGTTTGTCCCTATGATGTTGTTCATCTGCGTGTAGTTGCAGTGATTCAAGTCGATCATGCTGTAGGGTGCGCTGGGGATCTCGCCGAAGTGGACTATGCAGTCCGGCTTCTCCTTGGCTATGACGAGGTCGGTGAAGCTGGGCTCCTGCAGGTCTCCCTCGTAGAACCTGAGCTCGTTTCCAGTGGCTTTCTTGTATGCCTCCAGGCGCTCCTTCATCGATTTTATGGGGGTTGCGCTCCAACTCTTTATCTCTTGGACGTTCCTGCGTCTGCTCATGTTGTCTACGCCGCAGACGTCGTGGCCTCTGCCGCTGAG
>CAZCKR010000015.1:0-9087 GCA_964499305.1 uncultured Candidatus Bathyarchaeia archaeon
TCAGGCGCTGCGACATGCACGTGGATTTCAGGGGCGGCGACCTCCCCGAGAGCCACCTGGTGCACACCATACAGCTCAAGGTAGGCAAGCCCATCGACGAGAAGACGGGGGAGATGGCTAAGGTCTTCGGCTTACCCTACGTCCTCCCGGGCACCCCGGAGATCGGTCACACGAGCCCAGGCACCATGATCTACGAGGCCGTGGAGGCCGGGGTCGCCAGCATCATCAGCGAGGCGGGCCTCGGGTACCGCACCCAGCCCCTGGAGGAGTTCATCGCGGCCCACGTGGACGGCACCCTCAACCTCCTCAAGCACCACGGCATGATGGACGGAGAGCCGAAAAGGCCGGAGAGCCAGCGGTTCCTGGACATGGAGTGGGTCGGCGTGACGGCCCCCGAGGCTGGGGTCTTCCACGCGCACGCCGACCACGGCGACACACTGTCTGAAGGTCAGTTAATGGGAAAGATCACGGATCTCGACGGCTCGACGCTGGCTGAGGTCAGGAGCCCCATAGACGGCGTGGTACACACCATGTACCCCCGGCGCCTCGTCTTCCCCGGCGACCGCCTCTACACCCTGCTGCGAGTCGGCGAGCCCACGGGCTGGTAGAACCCATCGTCCAGGAAATACCCGTGCCACTGCCAGTGTATCGAAGGACCCGGAAAAAACGTGAAAATCCATGTAGCATGGATTCAGCGTTTTGGGGGTGTTTTCGTGTTCGGTGGATGACACTTTTGTGTATGATTGGATCATAAAGGGGTGTTTCTGGGGCTCCTTTCGGTGTAAGGGGCTTCGATTCGGCTTTAATCGTCTACCCCCCCCCTCCCCGGGGTGAGGATGTCTTCGGCGACCATAAGGATCGATTTTTCTTGGTTACGTGGAATAAGCGTTTTAGGCGTGATCGGGGGCCTTTCTTGGGGTTTGTACCATGTTACTTGGTATTACGGAAAAAAATCTTGGGCTGGAGATTTTCTTTGTTACATGGAATAAGCGTTTTCTGGGAGTCTATGTGAACGTCTATTTTCTACCTGTAATCTCCGGCTCTGCTGAATAGTATAAAAAAGGTTATTGTTGGGGGGCCTTCTCCCAGTTCTCTCTGGCTATGTCCAGGGGCGGCTGGAGCCCCTCGGGTAGAGGGGTCTTGTAGGTTCTGCCCTTGAGCCGTGTCTCGTGCTCCTTCTTGAGTGCCTTGCGCAGCTTCTCGTCTGTGAGTAGCTCTATGGCGGCGCCGGCCATGGTCTTGGCGGCGAAGACCAGGCTCTTGTGGCCTATGGTGCTGCCCGCGCAGGCGACGAAGGCCCAGCTGTGCCCTGGGGCGCCGAGGACGTTGCACGCGGTGCCGAACTCCAGTGTGGGGCAGATCCAGCTGACGTCGCCGACGTCGCTGCTGCCGGGGCTGGTCTCGCCCTCCCCCCAAGGGTCGAGGATGTCGGTCATGAGGTCCACGTCCACGTACTTCTCCCAGTTGGGCACCTTGGCTTTCCTCATGGCGTCGATCTTGCTCTGCTTGCTGAAATGGCCGGCGATCTCGGCGGCGAACCCCAGCTCCTCCTCGCTCCAGGTGGCGGAGCCCACCTCCCGCATGTTCTTGACGACGAGCTCGGCGAGGGTCTTGCTGGGGATGATGTTGTAGAGGCCGTCGATGAACTGGACCTCCAGCTCGGTCTCCGTCATGAGGGCGGCCCCCTCCGCGATCTTGAGGATACGCTGGTATATTGGGTCCAGCTGGTTCCGCTCCGGGGCCCTGATGTAGTACCAGCTACGCGCGTAGTCGGGAACCACGTTGGGCTGACCGCCGCCGGATTCAATCACGTAGTGGATGCGGGCGTCGGCTATCACGTGCTCCCGTAGAAAGTTGACGCCTATGTTCATCAACTCAATCGCGTCCAGGGCGCTGCGGCCCATCTCGGGGTTCCCCGCTGCGTGAGCCGTCTTCCCCCTGTAGATGAACTTGACGCCGTTCACCGCGTTGCTGCTTGAGAGACGTGCGGCGTTCATGCTGCCGGGGTGGTGGCTGAGGCACGCCGAGAGGCCGTCGTATAGGCCGTCCCTCACCATGAAGACCTTGCCGCCGTAGTTCTCCTCTGCGGGGGTCCCGTAGAACTTCAGGGTCCCGGGGAGCCCTTCCTCCTCCATCACGTGGCGGAGGGCTACGGTGCAGGCGAGGGCCGTGGCGCCGTGGACGTTGTGGCCGCATCCGTGCCCAGGGGCACCGGGGACCAGCGGGTCCTTCATGGGCTTCACCTTGTTGCTTATGCCTGGGAGGGCGTCGTACTCCCCCTGGAACCCTATCGTGGGCTCTCCCTCGCCCCACGTGGCGTAGATGGCCGTGGGCATGCCGGCGACGCCCAGCTGGACGTCGAAGCCGTGCCTCTCCAGAGCCTCGGCTATGAGTTTGCTGCTCTTGGTCTCGACGAGGCCCAGCTCGGCGTAGTGCCAGACCTTGTCCGCTACCTCGATGAACTCCTGCTTGTGTTCATCGATCCATTTCCATGCTGTCTCCTTAACCATGATTATCGTGATGAGATGCGTGCCTGAGCCTAAAAATGTGGTGAGGGGCGTCAAACAATATATTCCCCCGGGCCGACGGTCTACATGGTTTCTATGCCCAAGCTTGTGGAGCTTCTAAGGAAGCAGAGGAACATAGAGTTGAGCCACGCCGAGAGGCTCGCCAAGTCCATGGAGCAGCTGGAGCACCCCCTCATCAGGGCTCTGTTGGAGGCCATTCTGCACGACAGCAGGAAGCACGCCGCCGTCTGCCAAGCGCTGATTGACGTGGACGCCGGCTCGGTGCCGCTGAGGCTGGACGTGGACATGGGGCCCGCCGTCAGCCTCCACCAAGACATTAAACAGCATGTGGCCGTCGAGGCGGAGATGATAAAGCGGCTGGAGGAGATGATGGGCCAGACACGTGACGACAGGGTCAACGCGTTCCTGGGCTACCTGCTGGACGAGGAGCGGCGCCACCACTCCATGCTAAGTGGAATGAGTAACCTCATCGACAGGGACAGCGTCGCCCTCGACGAGTACCTGGGCCTCTTCGAGAAGTACATGATAGTGCCCCCACAGTAACTTTACGAAACAATCTTTTATTACCAGTTCACGGCTCAGAGCAACCAATGAAGGCTGTAGTAGTCGAGGCGAGCCCGAAGAGGGATGGAAACTCGGTCACCCTCGCCAAGGAGTTCATCAAAGGGCTGCAGGAGAACGGCGACGCAGAGATCACCGAGCTGTATCTCGAAGACCTGGACATCGGGTTCTGCAGGGGATGCTGGAGCTGCCTCAAGCGGGGGGAGCCCGGCTGCGTGATGGACGACGACATGACGTGGATATATCCCAAGCTCAACGAGGCGGACGTCATCGTCTTCGCGACACCCGTCTACTGGTGGCACATCAACGCCCAGATGAAGAAGTTCCTCGACAGGTTCGAGGGGCTGCTGGACGGGAACGGCCCCAACAACCTCTCAGGCAAGACACTTGTGCTGATCATCACCTACAACATGGAGGACCCCGACGGGGTGTATCTGGCGATCCAGATGTTCAGATCCATAGCCGCATGGGCGGGGCTGGACCTCGTGGTGCTCAAGTACAATGCAACCGACGGCCACGTATCAGGAGCTAAAGAAAAGCTAGATGAGGCGCACAGGCTGGGGGGTTCGCTCAGAGACTTCAAGAAGCATGTGCTTAATGTTCCCTGCCCCGTTGAAGGCTGCAAGGGGTTGTTCAGCTCGACTGATGCACTCGCCAAGCATCTTGCTTCTGGGGCGGGGCTAGCTCACCGGGGCTGGCGTAAACAGAATGGCTTCAAGGACCTTGGGATGCGAACCGATGAGCTGTGGAGAGGCATCGCCGAGAAGATAAGTGGAGCCAGTTAACTTGGTCATTACTTTGGAGTTTATAGCCCCAAGCCGGCTAGCGCTACTTGTGCTCCTCTTCAGCCCTCTTCACTCTAAGGTTGTTATGGATATCAGTAGCTCCCCGCAGTTCACGGAGTAATAGCACCTCATCATGCCCACCACCCCGTCACCGGGGGCCGTCGCCGTCTGCCTGACCTCCCCGAAGAGATCCGTGACCACCCCCAGCACGTCCCCGGCCTTCACCGCCTGGTCTGGGGTTACCGCGGGCCGCCATATGCCGCCCTCCACTGCCCTGAGCCGGATGCTGCCGCTGCTTATCACCGGCTCAACCAGTTTGGGCTTGCCCTCGATGACCCCGAAGTACCTTAGCACGTTCATTATGCCCTCGTAGTGGAACTCTATCTCGTCCTCCCTCACGGGGAAAGGGGTGCCGGACTCCGAGGTGATGCACGGTATGCCGAGCCTGCTCTGGGCGCACATGGTCATCCCGGTGGGGGTCACCGGGAACAGAGTGATGAACCGGGTGGGGAAGCACCGGGCCATGTCCAGAGCCATCTCGTTGACTTTCTCGTCGTCACCCTTGCCGGCTATGACGTAGTCGTGGATGTCCTCGTTGACGTCCCCGCCGTGGCAGTCCATCAACGCGTCACACCTCTTGATGACGCCTTCGTAGACCGTGTGGGCTATCCGCTGGCTCAGGGTGCCCACTGGATCGCCGGGGAACACCCTGTTGAGGTTCATCTGGTCGAAGGGGCTGAGGAACATGGTCTTGTGCTCAAACTGGGGCCCGTTGAGGACGGGGACCGCTAGGACGGTGCCCCTCATCTTCCCTGGGTCGAGAGCCTTGATGACCCTGATGACCGCCTCGATGCTGGCGAACTCGGTGCCGTGGGTGCCGCCTATTATTCCTATGGTCTTGCCCTTCTCGGCGCCGTTGATGATTGCAAGGGGCACCCTGTAGGTGTTGACGCTTGTGGTGCCGGCGTCCAGGAACCCCTTGGCCTTCTCGCCGGGCATAGCCGATAGATGGCCTATCGTTATGGTGCTCATACTTCTCGCCTCCCCTTGAGCTTCTCCCACGCCTCCTTGGCGATCTCCAGGGGCGGCTCAACCTCGGGAGGTATGGGCGACGTGTACTTGCGCCCCGCCAGCCGCTCAGCGTGCTCATCCTTGGCCTTCTCCAGCAGCTCAGGCTTCGTGTACAGGTCCAGGGCGCTGGCCGCCAGGGTCTTGGCGGCGAACACGAGCGACTTGTGGCCTATGCTCATGCCGCTGACGGCGGTGAACCTCCAGTCGTGGCCTGGGGCGCCGAGGACGTTGCAGGAGGTGCTGAACTCCATGGTGGGGCACTGCCAGCTCACGTCGCTCACGTCGGTGCTGCCGTGGCTGATCTCGCCGTCGTTCCACGCGTCCAGTATGTCCGTCATGAGGTCCACGTCCACGTACTTCTCCCAGTTGGGCACCTTGTTCTTGCGGAGGCTGTTGATCTTGTTCTGCTCGTCGAGGGTCTTGGCTATCTCCGAGGCGAATCCCAGCTCCTCCTTGGTCCACTCGGGGGCTCCCACCAGCCGCATGTTGGCGGTCACCAGCTCGCTGAGGGTCCTGCTGGGTATCTTGTTGTAGATGGCGGCGATGAGGTCGATCTTGAGCCCCGTCTCCGTCATCAGAGCCGCGCCCTCGGCTATCTTGTTGATGCGCCTGTAGATGGCGGCCACCTGGTCACGCAACGGTGCCCTGATGTAGTACCAGCTGCGGGCGTAGTCGGGGACCACGTTGGGCTGGCCGCCGCCCCGCTCTATCACGTAGTGGACCCTCGCATCCTGGATGACGTGCTCCCTGAGGAAGTTGACGCCTATGTTCATCAGCTCTATGGCGTCCAGTGCGCTGCGGCCCTGCTCGGGGCTGCCCGCGGCGTGCGCCGTCTTCCCATAGAACTCGTACTTGACGCTGTTCACGGCGTTGCTGGACGAGAGGCCTGCGACGTTCATGCTGCTGGGGTGGTGGCTCAGGCACGCGTCCACTCCCTTGAAGCTGCCTGCGCGTACCATGTAGGCCTTGCCGTCGTAGTTCTCCTCGGCGGGGCTGCCGAAGCACTTCACCGTGCCGGGGAGCGTCTCCTCCTCCATGACGTACCGGGTGGCGATGGCGGCCATGAAGCCGCTGGTGCCGTGGACGTTGTGGCCGCATCCGTGGCCGGGCCCGTCCTCCACCAGCCACTCCTTGTAGGGCACCGCCTTGTTGCTGATCCCCGGCAACGCGTCGTACTCGCCCATGAAGCCTATGACGGGTCTTCCCTTGCCCCACGTGGCCACGAAGGCGGTGGGCATCCCGGCTGCCCCCCTGTCCACCTTGAACCCGTGTCTCTCAAGGGTCTCGGCGTGGAGCTCCGCGCTCTTGAACTCGACGAGGCCCAGCTCAGCGTACTCCCAGACCCTGTCGCTCATCTCGATGAACTCGTCCCTATGCTCATCGATCCACTTCCATGCCTTATCCTTCAACATGATCAATCAACTGAACTGTGTCCCTTGAGAGGTTAAAACTAACGAAAGGCCATGGGTGTAACCAGTTTTTTATCTGGCTTTAAACTCGGCGGTAACACTTAAACCACGCCGGCGACGCAGTCACGGAGAACAAGGATGGATACTGGGGTCGACCTCGTCTCGCTGCTGCTGCTCAGCGTGGGGCTGGCCATGGACGCGTTCAGCGTCGCCACCGTCACGGGGTTCGGCCTCGGCAAGATAAGGATCAGCGACGCGACGCGGATGTCCATATGCTTCGGCGTCGCCCACGTAGTCATGCCTGTCCTCGGCTGGTTCCTCGGCTCCACGATAGTGGACCTCGTATCCAACTACGACCATTGGGTGGCGTTCCTCCTCCTTGCCTTCGTCGGCGGCAGGATGTTAAAGGATGGCCTGGACGGTGACGGCGAGGTGGACCCCAGCGAGATACTGGGCACAGTGAGCCTCATAATGTTCACCGTGGCCGTCAGCATAGACGCCCTCGCCGTGGGCCTCAGCTTCCGGCTGGAGGGCCTCCCCATACTGGTGCCCAGCCTCTTCATGGGCGCAGGGACGCTGCTTTTCACCTTCATAGGGCTCCTCGTCGGCAACAGGACCGGTAAGGCATTCGGTAAAAAAACCCAGATAATGGGCGGCCTGGTCCTCATCGGGATAGGGGCCCGGATAGTCTTCACTCATCTAGTTTAGGATGGCCTCGTCCAAGCTCATCCTCTCGGACTTGATGGTCTCCTCGTCGGGCCACCCGATGATTATGTGGTTCCTGCTGGTCATGGTCGGCGACAGTTTGAAGTGCTCCCGGAGCCGCTTCTGGGTCTCCTCTCCGTGGGTCAGCCAACAGCTGCCGAGGCCCAGGGCGTGGGCCATGAGGCAGATGTGGTCGGCGGCTGCCCCGGCGTCGAAGTACAGGTTCTGGGGCACGTACTCGTCGAACCTGAGCGTCTTGTACATACTCAGCTCCTGGAGCACAACGATCATGACGCAGTTCTCGATGGGTATGTCGCTGCGCACCAGCTTCCACTCCTCAGGGTCCCGGAGCACTAGGAACCGTGTGCAGCCCACGTTGCAGCCGTGGGGCGCGTAGAGCCCCGCCTTGAGGATGCGCCTGATCATCTCGTCTGGAACGGGCTCCGGCTTGAACTGGCGTATGCTCTTCCTGCCGTAGATGAGGCGCTCCACGGTCTCCACATCGCTCTCCGTGAAGCTCTGCCAAGGCGTAGGCTCCAGCTTCACCTTCTCGCCGTTCCTCATCCTGCGGGCGAGGTCGATGTAGCGGATGCACCACCGGATGTCGGGTGGGTCGAGGGATAGACTCCGTTTCTTCCATATGCCGAGCAGGTACTCGGCGACTACGCCGAAGCCCTCCGGCATCTTCCGTGTCCCGTTGAGGATGCGGTATATCAACACCTCCACGGTGTGGTGGGTGCGCTCATGGAATATGGCCCTGAGGTCGTCGGGCTTCATCTCCATGAGCTGCTCCTCCGTGTAGCCGTGGACAGTCAATGGCTTGGACAATGAATCACCGGGTAAATGTACACTTGAGCGCCTAAAAGGTTGCTTCGCCTAGAGGACGATGTTCAGGATCACCGCCGCGTTGAACATTTCCCTGTAAGGGTACCCGTCTACAATTTCCCTGATCCACGGCTTCTCCTCCGAGACCTTCGTCAACGCGGCCTCCAGCGCCTCCTCTGTCACCGGCTTCTCGAGGCCGTCCTCCCTTGCGAGTGCCGCCAAGGCGTCTGCGAAGACGAGGCTGTGATCCAGCTTGGAGAAGGGCCTGAACCCGGTTCGGCGGTCGTGGCTCATCACGGCGTAGAGGGCATCCTCCGGGAGCTTACCCCGAAGCATGTTTGCGGCGACTACGCCGTGCTTCGACCTGTCCTCCACGGTCTTGTCGTAATCGACGTCGTGGAGGACACCTACCGTCTCCCATAGGCCTCTGCTGCCGCCGAGGCCGCCGGCGAGCACCGCCATGATCCTCCCAACGAGGAGCATGTGGTCGCGTCTGCTGCTGTCCTCTATGAGACTCAGGGCGTCCTTCTTGGATATCAACGCTACCATGTGAATAGCGATCCAACCATTAACGTTTTTTGATGCAAAGCCTCACACATATACATGGAAGGTAGCTGGAACCTCTCGGTTTGCGGCTTGAACTGCGCCGTCTGCGACATCATGCTCGCAGGGAAAGGAGACGAGGAGAAGCTTAAGGAGATCATGGACTGGTTCAAGGAGGAACGCGGCGTAGACGTGGAGCCCGAGGCAATCGTCTGCACGGGCTGCAGGGGAAGCATGGACACGCACTGGAGCCCAAACTGCGGCATGATGCTCTGCGCCCGGAGCAAGGGACATGACCACTGCTTCCAGTGCCGTGACTTCGTCTGCGAGAAGCTGGACGCCTTCGCCGGCGACGGGATGGATCACCACAGGAGGGCCGTCGAGAACATGAAAAGGATCAAAACGATGGGGCTCGAGGCCTGGGTGGAGGAGCAGCGGGCGAAGGGGCCGCCCGTGTTCTGTCCCTAGTCTTTCTTTCTGAAGAAAATCCAGTAGAGGGCGCCGTTGACGGCCATCAGCGCCGCCCCGGTGAAGAAGGGCATCGAGAGGCTGATGGCGTCGAACATGTACCCGGTCAGCGTGGGCGCCGCCGAGCGCACCCCCATCCTGGCGAAGTTGCTGACGCCTATGGCCGTGGCCGTCTCCTCCGGGTCCACCATC
>CAZCKR010000015.1:9187-24251 GCA_964499305.1 uncultured Candidatus Bathyarchaeia archaeon
CCTGGCGAAGTTGCTGACGCCTATGGCCGTGGCCGTCTCCTCCGGGTCCACCATCTTGGACGCGAAGGTCTGCCTGATGGGCATGGTGAACATGACAACTATCCTGTTCACGATGAGTATCGCGACGGCGACTGGGTACGTGTTTGATAACGCGAAGGCGGAGGTGAGCACCGCCGCGGCGATGCGTGACCCGATAATGGTATTGATGTCGCCGAACCTAGCCACCATGCGCGGGATGAGGAGGTAGCTGAAGATGCTCAGGAACCTGCTTAACGAGTATATGGGGCCGAGGGCGTCGCTGCCCACCCCGAACCTGTGGAAGAAGTAGAGAGTCATGAGGCTCTCTGCCATGCCCCAGCCGAGGCCGCTGGTGGACCGGACGAGGCTGAACCTGAGTATGACGCCCCAGTTCCTTATCTTACCGCCTTTTTTTGCCTCGCCTCCGTGGCTGGTCCGCCGCGGCGGTTCACTTATGGGGAGCAGGAACACGATTGAAAGCGCGGAGCCTATGGCGCAGGCCCACCAGAGCAGCTGGTGAGCCTCCACGACGTTGAAGCCGTATATGTCTTGGAGGTACACTGGGAGCCCCCCCAGCGCCGAGCCTATGCTAGCCGCCAACCCGTTGGTGATGGCCATGGCGCTGTAGATGCCGGGCCGCTGCGTGGCCTCAGTCTTGTCCGTGATGTACCCCGAGACCACGGGCTGGCCGGCTCCCGCGCCCTCCCCCATGGCGCCTATCCCCTGACCCAGGGCGAGCATCCAGAAGTCGGTACTCAAAGCGAATACCACCATCCTCAGGGTGGCGAACAGGGTGCCAAGCAGGAGGAAGGGTTTCCTTCCGTACCTGTCGCAGAGGTAGCCGAAGGATATTTGTTGGACGGCGCTGACGAGGGTGGCGAGGCTCAGCAGAAGCCCGATCTCCACGTTCGTGTAGCCGAGGAGGGCGAAGTAGATGGCCCTCACCACCTGGAGGAACCCCATGACTATCCGGCGGGTGAACATGCTTGAGGTGAGGAGCCTGATGTCCCTGTCGAACCCGTCGGGCACACTAATTAGGCTGGTCACTGGGGCTACCCGAGTGTGTCCTCGATGGGCTTCATAAGTATAATAGTTTCCCCTCTCTTGAGACTCGGAGCGGAGTCGCTGCTTCGCCCCAAGTCACTGACCGACTTAGCTTTATACCTAGAAAATACACCCATGGAATCCATAAAGGCTAGCTAATGATATAAAGAGTTTTCAAAGGGGGAACCACGACGATTCAACCGGATATGCTCTATCTCATTTGACCGTCGAGCGTGTGCATGAGAGTGCTGAGGTCGAGAACAGGGAAAAGAAAACAAGATGTCCAGCGTATCCGGTGCCGTGATCCTTGTCCATCGATTTAAACTGTGAGGTTCAGCAGGCTCAGCAGGACCAGGGTTACCCCTATCAGGAGGTTCACCCACCCACGGTTCTCCATGGACCAGAGCTTGATGTCCATCGTGGTTCGCATCAAGCCGTGAACAACAACGGTGGTTATAACGAATGGTGCGACGATGATCAAGTTGTACAGGGCTATCAACGCGAGGCCTGTGATCATGTAGATCCGCTCCGAGAGCAGGTTCAAAACGATGAAGTAGGGCGCAGACGAGCACGGCAGCAACAGTATGCCCGTGGCCAGACCCGCCCAGTAACCGTTCCTAGGGTTCGACACGCCCTCTATCTGAGCCGAGACCCTACCGGCTAGGGCGTCTGGAAGATACTTCACGTCCATACCCAAGGCGTCAAGTATCCTGAAGCCCCCGAAGACGATGGCGACAGCCGAAACCAGGTACTTAATCCCAGATACCCTTGGGAGTACGCTAAACAGCCCTAGGCCCAGGAGGAAGTAAGAGGTGAAGAGTCCTGAAGAGAAGGCCAGCCCCACCCTCAGGGCAGCCTTTCTCCCAACGTCGTAGAACACGAGGGAAAGTAGGATCACAAAGACGTTGAAGCAGCATGGGTTGATGGCGTCGACAGCCGCCGCCGCAACGACCATGGGCAACAGCTCGATGAAATCAGTCTCGTCTTCGACAGCGCTGACGTATGGTTCCGTGAAGAGTTGAGAAAGCGTCTTCCTCTTTTCGTCGTCATGGATGACTATCTTGACCTCCATCGTGCCCTTCGAAACAACTATGTACACGGGGACGCCGTTCCACTCCCCCTCGTACACCCTACGCCAATCCTCGGCGGAGAGGTCGCCGCTGGCTACAGCCGTAAGGCTTCCATCCCGGAACACCGCCGCTAAAGGCATGTAGAGAGTTTCATCCAGCGCTTCTGTGATCCTCTGAAAACGATTCGTGTTGACCTTCTCGGCGACGTCGTAGAATACCAGCTCCCCGGCGGGCATGCTGTCTTCGAGTGTCTTCACTCTCTCGCTGACCCCGGAGCAGGTTGGGCACGTCACCACGTATAGTACTAGATCGTCCCGTTGAGCGTAGACGTGTTGGGGGGCTAAGAGCACTAAGCATGCGAGCAGGACCACAGCCTTGCTCCAGCTCTTATACCCGAATATAGTATCGAAACCCGCCATCGATTCCTATCACCTATAACGTTTAATGCCTCAATAAAACACGTGGGATGGGCTAGTCAGCTCTCCCTCCTGAGAAAATCGCCTAAATCGAACAGGTTCCGGATGACTCGGATGCCTGCCGAGGTCTCGTAGCGCCCATAGCCTATGCATCTTCCGTCGAACATCACGAGGTAGTGTCTCCCCAGCTCTAGGACACCCTCGACGCGTCTGATGTTTTCCTCGAAGACGTCCCTGCCGCATACAAAGAGCCACGCGGCGTCTCTGCCGAGGTGAACCTTCCTCGTGTCCTCCTCAGCCGCCAGCATCTGTAGAAGCGGGCTGCCCGGCTCGAAGAGACGCCTGTTCCTACCCAGGTACGTCCCGGCGTACACCAGGCCCCTCCTGCTGAACTGCTGCCGCTCCAGCTCCTGGTTCAAGGTGAACCTCTTACTGTCTATGCTGAGCACCTCCGGATCCATTCTGGACCCAACCTGCTCCAGGAACCTCTTTAGCAGCCTCACCTCATAACCACCTTCGCCAAGAAGAAGCCCTGTGTATGTGTCATGTCTGGCCAGAACCTGTGGCATTTCGAGATCTCTTCACCGAGTCGCTGACCGAAAACCTCTGTCAGACCCTTTTCCCCTGGCCCGTCTATCTCTTCGAGGGTGACTTCGTGGTTGCTTAACAGCCACTCCATGTTGAGCTCGTTCTCCTCGGGTTCGAGTGAACATGTGGCGTAGAGAAGGGTGCCCCCGGGCTCCAGGTGTCTCACGGCCGCGGACAGCAGCCTACGCTGAGTCTCCGCGTTCCTGAGTACGTCCTCGATGCTTCTCTTCCTGAACCAACCAGGGTCGGTGACGTAGTTGCCGGAGCACGGCGCGTCGAGGAGCACCTTGCTGAACCTAGTTCCCAGATCAAGGCTGGTGACGTCGCCGTGGTACACGAGGCCGTTCTCGACGCCACAGCGTTCAAGGTTGTTCTCCAAGGCGTAGACGCGCCTCCTGTCGACGTCCACCGCGTACAGCAGCCCCCTGTTCCCCATGTAGGCAGCGATCTGTGTGGTCTTGCCGCCAGGCGCCGCGCACATGTCAAGAACCGTGTCGCCGGCGTTTGGCGCAAGCGTCTGGGCCGCGAACTGGGAGGCTGACTCCTGAAGGCTGTAGAGTCCCAGCAGATACTCTATGGAGGCGCCTAGGCTGAACCCGGATTCCTCGGCGACGTAGCCTTGGTCAAGGTATGGAATCTTGGTGAGTTTGACGCCGAGGCCCGTAAGCGTCTCCATGATCTCGGCATCGCTGGTCTTGATGGTGTTCACGCGGATGGCTTGGGGTGTCTTCTCGTCGCCCGTGAGGCGGTGCCCGAGCATGCGGTAACGGTCCAAGAAGAACTGCTTGTTGGCTTCCTCGCTCGACACAACCATCGTTCTGCTCCACGCCGTATAAAGGCTCTCAGAAACTTTAAGGGCTGTAGGAGAGTAGATGGAGTCATGTCACGGATTAGGGCTAGAGAGCTTGGGTTAAAGCTGGGCACGCTCCCCGTGGGGAAACACAACGCCATCACGGACGTGGAGGGGGTCGGCGTCGGACACTCCACGCTCATCGAGGGCGACTCGGTGAGGACTGGGGTGACGGCCATCGTTCCTCACCAGGGGAACCTGTACGAGGAGAAGGTGACGGCGGCGGCGGACGTGCTCAACGGGTACGGCAAGACCGTGGGGCTCACCCAGATAAGGTTCGAAGGCAACATAGAGACGCCTGTCCTGCTCACCGAGACGCTGAACACGTGGAAGGTGGCGGACGCGTCCGTGGACTACTGGGAGCACGGCTACGGGTTCAAGCCCCTAAGCGTGAACACCGTGGTGGGGGAGACCAACGGCGGCTACCTCACCGACAACTACGGCAGGCACGTAGGCAGGGAGATGGTCTTCGAGGCGATAGACAAGGCCCGAAGCAGCGCTGGCATGGGAGCCGTTGAGGAGGGAAACGTCGGCGGAGGCACCCCCATGACGGGCTACGGCTTCAAGGGAGGCATAGGAACCTCGTCGAGGCTGGTGGGCGACGCGGAAGTCGGCGTCATGGTCCAGCTGAACTGCGGCCGCAAGGAGGACCTGATGATAGCGGGGGCCCCCGTGGGGAAAGAGGTCCCTATACCGGAGAAGCCTGAGAGGGGTCCCGGGAACAGCATCATGATGATAGTGGCCACCAACGTGGCCTTGGACTCGCGGCAGCTCTGGAAGGTGGCGAAGAGGACCGCCATGGGCCTCGCCAGGACAGGCTCCTTCAGCGGCAACAGCAGCGGCGACTTCACCATAGCCTTCACGACCGGAAGGCTGGGGTTGACGGAGTACAACGATTCTTACCCGTCGCTGACGCTGCTGAGCCGGGAAGGCGTCCTGAGCCCTCTCTACCTGGCCACCGTCGAGGCTACGGAGGAGGCGATAGTGAACGCCCTCTTCAAGGCCGAGACCATGACCGGGTTCAACGGAAACGTACGGCACGCGCTGCCCCTGAACGAGACCAGAAAAATTCTGGAGAAGTACAGCAGAATCTAGTCTTTCCCACTTTTTCATGCGTTCACATACTATGTTTGTTGCCCAGAAACTCCGTTAGAAACAGGGAGCCGTTTTGAGGGTCAAGGGAGCCGCGGAGCGGCGGCCGCCTCGCCCCCACGGAGCCCCACAGCATAGAGGTTAAGGTAGGGGCACGAGGAGGGCAGCCCACATTCACGCATCGGTGACGCCGTGGAAACTATATCTGCGCCGCCGGAAGAGGTTCTAGCTGGCTTTTTATCCGTGGGGACCAACTCATTGACGTGAAACTCTATGGCTGATATGAAGCGCGTCGAGATAATGGATCTCGCCAAGATCAGGGCGGTCTCGTCCCCCCAGATCTCCCCCGACGGGGGGAGCGCGGTCTTCGTCCACACGGTGATGGACTTCGAGAAGGACGAGTACCTGGGCGACCTCTGGATCGCCGACCTAGAGACCGGCGAGGCAGTTCACCTCGGGGCGTCGGAAGGACGGGAACCCCCGGTGGAGCCCAGACGGCAGACGCATACTGTTCACCTCGAAGCCCCCCGCCGAGGAGGATGAGGAGAAGAAGGTTCAGCTCTACGTCATCGACGTGGACGGCGGCGAGGCTAGGCAGCTCACGGACCTGGAGAAGGGCGTGGAAGGCCCAAGGTGGAGCCCAGACGGTAAGCGCATCCTGTTCCTCAGCGACGTGGAGCGCGTGGACAGGGGCGAGAGCGACGTCAAGGTCATAGACCGCCTCGTCTACAAGTTCAACGGCAAGGGCTTCTTCGAGAACCTCCGAAAACATCTCTTCACGATATCCGCGAAGGGAGGCAAACCCAGGCAGGTCACCGAGGGAGAGTACGACGTGGCGAACGCGGAGTGGATGAGCGACGGCAAGACCATCGTATTCGTCGGCAACCTGGAGCCCGACGCCGACCTTGTGCGCCGCTACTACCTCTACAAGGTGGACGCCAAGGGAGGGGACCCGACCAAGCTCACCGAGACGCTGATGAGCATAAGCGGCGTCTCGCCCCACCCAGAGGAGCCTCTCATCGCGTTCACGGGCCACGACTACGGCCGCGGCTCAGGCACCAACAGCGACGTCTGGACGCTCAGGGACGGCGAGGAGCCTGTGAACCTTACCTCCGGCTTCGACCAGGACCTTGGCACCAAGCTCAGCAGCGACATCAGGGTCAGCAGCCCGGGCACCATGCCGGCGTGGGGCGGCGACAACCTCTACTTCACCAGCACCTACGACGGCGACTCCTGCCTCTACAGGGTGCATAGAGCTGGTGGTGACGTGGAGAAGGTGCTCGGAGGTAGAGACCACAGCGTCGAGTCGTTCACCATCAACGAGGACGGCAAGGCCGCTTACACCGCTCTAGACACCACCAGACCCATCGAGCTGTGGTATTGGGACGGCGATAAATCCAGACAGGTAGCCGACCTCAACAGGGACTACCTCAGGAAGACGGAGGTGATGCCCCACGAGGAGTTCACATTCGCCAGCGACGCGGGGCACACGGTGCAGGGCTGGCTCATGAAGCCCCCCGGCTTCGACGCCTCGAAGAAGCACCCGCTGATACTCCACATCCACGGCGGCCCCAGGGGCGCCTACGGGAACAGCTTCCTCCACGAGTTCCAGGTCCTCGCCGCCCAGGGCTGGGCAGTCATATACATAAACCCGTGGGGCAGCGGCGGCTACAGCGAGGAGTACCAGGCGGCGCTGCTGGGCCACTACTTCGAGCAGGACTATGACGACCTGATGAAGGCCATGGACGTGGTCATGGAGAGGAACCCCTGGGTGGACGCGGGGAGGCTGGGGGTGACGGGGGGCAGCTACGGCGGCGTCATGACCAACTGGATCATCACCCACACCGACAGGTTCGCCGCGGCGGTGACGCTGCGAAGCATAACCAACTGGGTCACGTTCTTCGGCGTATCGGACATCGGCTGGACCTTCGGGAAGACCGAGCTGGGGGGCGTCCCGTGGGAGATGGAGGAGGCTTTCATGGAGAAGAGCCCCATCAGATACGTCGCCAACGTGAAGACACCCACCATGATAATACACAGCGAGGAGGACTACAGGTGCCCCATGGAGCAGGCCGAGCAGCTGTTCACCGCCCTCAAGGTCCTGGGCGTGGACACAGAGTTCATAAGGTTCCCCGGGGAGAGCCATGAGCTAAGCCGCGGAGGCAAGCCCAAGCACCGCAGGGAGCGGCTGGAGCACATGGTGCGCTGGTTCAAGAAGTACCTCGACTAACCTCTCCTCAACCTTTTCACACTTATCTGAATACGTGGCTCGTCAAGCTACCCGGTCTCCAGCATCTTCCTCTTCCAGCACACTATCCTCGGTTTTGGGCAAGGCTTCACGAGAAATTGACTCCAGCTGACGCCTCGCGAGAAACGGCGACACAGTCGAGTTGTAGATCAAGGAGACGAGGACGATGGGGATGCATATTTTCGTGAATATTTCCGGGTTGGAGAAGACGAGGCCGGTTGGGTCGTACTTGACGGGAAACTGGCTCAACACCAGGGTGCCGGCGCCCTGAATGTAGATCAACCTCGTGACGAAGAGCTCCCTGTCCTCGAAGCCTTGGATCTTCCCGACCATCGTCACAACAACGAACCGCACGACGATTATGATCGCCGAAACCATGAGCCCCATCTCGAAGCTCTCCAGGCTAGGCGTCATCACGAGTCCAAGGTAGACGAAGAAGAGAGCCTTGATCAGGAAAGTGAGCTCGTCGTGGTAGCCCCTGAGCTTCCTCCTGTCGATCCTGGCTCTCCTCCCAAGCCCCAAGCTCCTGGTCACGAAGCCGTAGTTCATCACGGTGAAGCCCACCAGGAACACGGAGATGGGTCCACCGCCTCCGCCGCTGACCCACTCAGCGAACACGTACACCGGGAACAAGGCGGCGACGGTCATCATGTAGTTGAGGGGCCGGTCCCTTAGCCTTGACAGCGTCTCGCCCCAGATGAGCCCGAACCCCGCCCCTATGGCGACCGCAGTCAGCAACACGAAGAGCATATCCCTCGCCGCTGTCCTGGGTCCCGCACCGGTCAAAGTAGCCATCTCGATGAGGGTCAGCACCGCCACGACCCTGATGGGGTCACCCAGGGTGGACTCTAGCTGAAGCAGCGCCATGGAGTCCCCCACATCCTTGAGGCCGCCGCTTATCGACGACACTAGGCTGCTCACCGAGACGCCGCTCATCCCAGCCACCATGGACCCCAGCAGAAAGGCGTCGACCAGACTGAAGGTCTCGGGCGCGAGGAGCCGCAGTGAGCCCCCCACGACCAAAGTGATGGACAGGAAGCTCGCCACGGCCAGCCCCATCGCCCTCCTCGTATTACCGAGGAGCTCCTGCGCGTTGATGGAGATCCCTGTGCCGAAGCCGAACATGGTGACGGCGATGAGGAGCATGAGCTCTAATATGCCGCCGAACAGGGACTCGTCAACGACCCCCAGTATGGGACCCATGAGCATGCCGAAGCCCAGAAGCCAGACGATGTCGGGTATCCTGGTGCGGTTGTAGAAGATGCCGGCGATGTAAGCCAGTATGATGGTGAAGGAGATGAGTAGAAGGATTTGCTCGGCGTTGATCAATCAGCTGACCCTCATAGCTCAGGTGGGCTCGACCCTGACGCTGTCTTTCTGTAGGCTAGGGGAGCGGTTTCGCATAAAAATGTTTATCAGAACAGCGTATTTTCACCCGACTTATCATTTAACCTTTTTTTCCATATCTTAGCGCGTTTTTTTTGCAAACAGATGAAATAAAGGTTTTATATGAATGAATTTACATTAAGATAGGGGCACATAAACAAACACATGAAGGTTTAAATACCATAAGCCTTCACGTAGCCCCGTCAGGTGACAGGTAAATTGCCAATATCGGTTGACACGTCAGGCGAAGGACTTGCAATGGTGCTGAAGGACTACCAGGAGGTAGCCCTCCGGTACCTCTGGCGTCTAGACGGCGAGGGCGCGAGCAGCCGCGACGTCTGGGTGCAGGTGAACGAAGATCTCTTGGGAAAGAGGACCATCAGCAGAGCATCTATTATCAACTTCCTGAACTCCATGGTAGACGAGGGTGTGCTTAACTACACGGAGATAACAGGGAAGGGAGGACACAGACGCATCTACTCTGCAAAATACGATGAGGCAGGGTTCAAACAGTACATCGCCAAGGTAGTTCTCGGGAACCTCCTGAGAGACTTCCCCGATGATACGAGGAAGGCTCTCCAGAAAGTCAAGTAAACACCCTTTAACATTTTTTTTTCTTTTTATTTAAAAAAGGTAGAGGATATTATAAGCGGAGGATCAGCCCAGCCCGTGCCCCCGTGTGATCGCCGTCCCTCAGGGTGACCGCCCCGTTGATCACCAGGTGCTCTATGCCTTCAGGGTACAGCTTGGTGGCCTCCGCCGGCGTGTAGTCGGCCCGGTCGATGACGGTCTCCGGGTCGAAGACCGTGATGTCCGCGCACATACCGGGCACGAGCAGGCCCCTGTCGCTGAGCCCCAGCGTGGACGCGGGTAGGCTGGTCATCTTACGCACCGCGTCCGCCAGATGGAGCACACTCTTCTCTCTCACGTATCTGCCTAGGACCCTGGGGAAGGTGCCGTAGAACCTGGGGTGGGGCGCAGGGATGAGCCTGTTCAGTATGCCCTCCGGGCTGTGGACCCTGCCGTCGGTGCCCACGGCGACCCAGGGCTGCCTCATGATGAGCTCCACGTTCTCCTCCTTCTGGTTGAAGTTGACTATGCTGAACCCTCCCTTGGCCCTGCCCTCGACGACGCTCTCCACGTGGTCCCTGAGGAGTTCTATGGCGCACTCCAAGGGGTCCACGCCACGCCTCGCAGCGACCTCGGCGATGTTCATGCCGACTAGGCCCTCGTCGAGGGGGTAGCTGCTTATGAGGGCCGCCTCGGGGCCGCCTCGGTCCTCCATGGCCTCGGCGAGCCCCTCCTTGATCCTCTCGGTGGTGTCGGGGTCGTTGAGCCGCTTCACCAGCTCCTCGTTCCCGCCCTCGTTGGCCCACTTGGGTATCCAGGCGCCGAGGCCGGTGCCGCTGGCCCTGTACGGGTACTGGTCTGCGGTCACCTGGATGCCTTCTGTGCGGGCTTCCTCCACCAGCTCTATGAGCCTTGGGCAGAGGTCCCAGAAGCGTTTGCTGAGGACTTTAAAGTGGCTGATGTTCACGGGCACCCCGGTCTCCCTGCCGATCCTTATGATCTCCTCGACGGCGCCCAGGGGGTCTCCGCGGTCCCCCTCGTCCCTGATGTGGCTGGTGTAGAAGCCGCCGTACCCGGCGACCACCTTGGTTAGCTCGATGACTTCCTCGGTCTCGGCGTAGCTCTGGGGATCGTACCTGAGGCCAGTCGTGATGCCCCTGCACCCGGCCTCCATCGCCTTGGCGATCTCCTTCTTCATGGCGTCGAGCTCCGCAGGTGTGGGTGCCCTCATCTCCATGCCCATCACGTAGCGGCGTACGGTGCCGAAGCCCACGATGGGCGCCACGTTGATGGACAGCCCTCCCGCCTCGAGGCGGGATAGGTACTCCTCCATGGTGCCCCAGTCCACCTTGACGCCCGCTTCCTCGAGGAACGGGCTGGACCTGCGTGTCTCCTCCCGCATCTCCTCGTTGAGGGGCGCGGCGCCGCTGCCGCAGCTGGCGAACACCGTGGTGCTCACACCCATGTGGACCTTGCTGTCTGCCTCCCGGTTCACCATGATGGTGTAGTCGCTGTGGTCGTGTAGGTCGATGAACCCCGGCGAAACGGCGAGGCCCCTGGCGTCGATGACCTCCTTCGCGTCGCCATGTATCTTGCCGAGTTCGACGATCCTTCCTTCCTTGACGGCGACGTCGGCCTTGAACCAGGGGTTCCCGGCGCCGGTGAAGACCTTACCGTCTCTGACAACTAGATCATACAACATAATCTCCCTGTATCCTAATCGTCTACATGTTTTATAGCACTTCGGCGTCGTAGAGGATGTGAACCGTTTTGACGAAGCTCACCGAGCCCAAGAAGACGGCTTTCAAGTGGATAGACGACAACGCTGAGCGCATCAGCGAATTCCACCACCTCATCTGGAACTACGCCGAGTCAGCCTTCAGGGAGTACAAGTCGGTGAAGGCCTTCGCCGAGTTCCACCGCGAGGAGGGCTTCGACGTGGAGGTCGGCGTCGCGGGGATGCCCACGGCCTACGTGGCCACGTGGGGCGAGGGCAAGCCAGTCATCAGCACCTACACCGAGTACGACGCCGTCCCGGGGAGGTGGCAGGACCCGGTGCCCTACAGGTCCGCCGAGAACCCTTACAGGGCGGGGCACACCGACCCCCACAGCGCCCTGGGCACGGGAGCCCTCGCCGGCGCCGCCGCCGTGAGGCACGCCATGGAGGAGCACGGAGTGGAGGGCACCGTCAAGGTCTATGGGACCCCCGCCGAGAAGGTGTGCGCCAAGAGCTGGTTCGCGGCCAAGGGCCTGTTTGATGGCCTCGACGCCATGGTGGGGTGGCACCCCAGGCAGGCCACGACGGTGATGTACGAGACCCAGTGGGGTAGCTACTGGAACGCGGCTTTCGTCTTCGAGTGCATCGAGCCGGAGAAGTGGATCGCCCAAGCAGACGACCTGCCTAGGAACGCCCGCTGCCCCGGCGCCCTGGACGCCGTCGCGCTGATGTACACCACCACCAAGTACACCAAGGAGGCGATGCTGCCACGCACAGGCCTCTGGTCCATCAACGAGGCCGTGATGGCCGCTGGCCAGGCCACCGCGGATAACATGCCTCCGCGCGTCGGCATCATCCAGTACGCGTTCAGGAGCCCCAGCCTCACCCAGCAGGAGCAGATAGCCAAGGTGCTGCTAGGCAACGCGGAGCATGTTGCCATGGTCACGGGCTGCAGGCTCGCCGTCAGGTGGGTGACCAAGCAGCGTACCGGCCTCTTCAACAAGGCCCTCGCTGATCTGGCCTACGAGAACCTGGAGCTCGTGGGGCCGCCCAGGTTCACCGACGACGACAGGCGGAAGGCCAACGAGATACTTGAGAACCTGGGCTACCTGCCCCAGGAGAACCCTTACAGCGAGGAGCTAACGCCGCCCATGGAGTGGGAGCGCATGTGGCGCAGCGTCATACCGAGCCACCAGAAGAAGTTCGGCAGCGACGACTACGTCGAGTTCATGTGGCACTGCCCCGCCGTCTGGATACAGGTCTACAGGCCCAGGCTGTCTGTGCCGGGGGAGAGGCTGCCCGGGTGGACACACGTGGCGCTGGGCGGAAGGAAGGGACCCATCGACCGCACCATCTACACCGCGGGCAAGGCCATCGGGGGCACCATGCTGGACCTGTTCACCGAGCCCGGGAAGCTGAAGGAGTGCAGGGACGAGTGGAGGGAACGCATCTCAAAGGAGTACGAGCCGCCTCAGCTCGACCCGGAGTGGGACCCGCCCATCGACCTTCCGTGGCCCGAGTACGTGGTCACCGAGAGGGGCTACGACTGGCACATCCCCACACCCAAGAGGTAGCCCCACAGGGAGAAACTTAAACCACACACCACCAGTTTTATCCACAATGGGTAGCCCGAGCTTCGACGAGGTAAAAGACAGCATCAAGTACCGTCTCGGCCAGATCTACGAGATTCTGGACGAGCTTGAGTACCAGCTGAACAGATGCACCCCAAAGGAGTTCTACGACTACATGACGGGCGAGACGTACACGGGGGATAAGATCACGTTGCTCGACGTCATCGGGAACGAGTACCTGCTCCTCCACGAGGCGTACGAGATCAGCGAGCTCAAGAGGCTCGGCGTCGAGATAGGGGTTAACACCCTCATGGAGTCAGCTAAGGAGAAGATATACGAGGCTCACCTCAACGCCATGGAGTTCGAGCTGGATTACGCGCTGCTACTGGAGGACTACTACTGGCTGAAGCTTAGGCTCGGCCACCACGAGAAGGTGGTGAACGACGACCCGTGGATGCCCGACGGCCACAAGCCCAGGGCCCGGGAGATACTTGAGAACTACGTCCAGTACCGCAGCGTCTAGCCCCTGTTCTACGTTGTTGAACACCTGTTCTATTTGATGGGTATATTAATCTCCTGAGCGTTTTGATGCTCGACTGAAAATGAACAAGTCACAGAAACTATACGCGGTAACCGCCATATGCCTCAGCATCATACTGGCGGGAGCCATAATAGCATACAGGCCCGGCATAGTTGAGCCGACCGAGACATCCAATGGGCTACCCGACTTCAGGTACCCCGGGGGCGTCGGCACAAGCATGGGCTTCGAGGCCTTCACCTACGCGGGCGAGGAGGCCACGGAGAAGACCATAAGCCTGTCAGGGTCTGGCAGCGCTTCGGCGCAGGCCGACCAGGCCAGCATCAGCTTGGGCGTGGAGATAACGGACGAGTCCGCCGCGGAGGCCATCGCCGAGAACGCCGCAGCAATGGCTGCGGTGATCGAGGCCGTCAAGGCCCAGGGCGTGTCCGAGGACGACATCTACACGACTAGCTACAGCGTCTACCCCCAGTACGACTGGACGGAGGAGGGACGCGTGTTCAAGGGATACACGGTTACCAACATGGTGAGGGTCACCGTCAAGAACCTGGACAAGGTGGGTGACGTCATCGACGCAGCCGGCGAAGCCGGCGCCAACAGGATAGATGGAATCAGCTTCGAGCTCAGCGACGCTAAGCGTGAGGAGCTCAAGATGAACGCCTACGTCGCAGCCATGGAGGACGCAGAGGCCAAGGTCGAGGTCATCGCCGAGACCCTGAAACTCACGGTCACGGGCGTGCAGTCCGTCACCGAGAGCAGCTATGTCCCTGTGCGGAGCTACGTTCAGATGGACTACGCCGAGGCTAGCTACGCAGGAGCTAAGGCCCCGACGCCCATCATGGAAGGCGAGCTGACGGTCACCGTGAGCATCCACATCGTCTACCTCTTCGCGTAGAAACCCCTTTTTCTCTTTTCTATTATTTTTATTTACTCGATACGGGTGCTAGGTATACTCTGTATATAGCGGCTAACGGTTAGCGAGATAGTTAGATGAAATTTGTTTCCGCTTTTCATAATCATTAAAACATGATCAAGGGACGGTATGACGCATATCTGGTGTACGGTATGGCAATCAGAAGAAGAGGGATGGCCTCCATACTCGTCACTTTGGCGCTGTTCGCGTTGACCCTGAGCGTCGCCTTCGGCGAGTCACTTCTCGATGCGGCTCAGATCAAGCAGGGCAGCCTGGTTCCGATGGCCTACGCCACAGAGGAGGGCCTGACCAAGGAGGTGGGCGACGTAGTCAACTTCAAGGTCAAGGTCAAGAACACAGGCAACACCGAGACGGGATACATCGTGATCGTCAAGTGGAGCCTCCACGGCGAGGGAGAGTGGGAGACGGCGTGCGTAGAGGACATCTGGCTCGGACCGGACCAGTACGAACACCTGGAGCTGGGGTGCCTGGAGATCACCGAGGACATGGCAGGGAACTACTACGACGCAAAGTTCCTGCTGTACGAGTACGAGACGGAGCAGCTCCTCGACGAGGAGACGCTGGATGCGGCGTGGTACGTCGAGGAACACATAGTGGCCGGAACCTTCGTAGACGCCTGGGTATACTAACCATCTATTTTTTTCAGCCATATTCGGACAAACATTAAACTCACTGCATCCAACTATGATGCATGTACGGGATCGACTCGGTGGCACCCACGATCTGCAGCCTCATGGGTGTGCAGCCTCCCCGCGGGTCCACCGCAGAGCCCATAGCAGAGCTTCTGGAGGAAGGAAAAAAGACCCTGGGCGGAGAGCCTGCAGAGAAGGCGCTGCTGTACGCCCCGGACGCCATCGGCGAATGGCTCTACCAGATGCATAGAGACGAGTTCACAGGCATCCTGGAGGCAGCGCCCATAGAGGTGCCCGTCCTCTCCATGACGCCCAGTAGTACCCCTGTCTGCTATGGCAGCATGTTCACCGGCCTCAAGCCCGAGGGCCACGGTATTAGGAAGTACGAGA
>CAZCKR010000016.1:0-18939 GCA_964499305.1 uncultured Candidatus Bathyarchaeia archaeon
TAAATAAACTATTTTAAGTGGGGTTATGCTGCCGCCAGCCATCGGGTTTAATCATTATTAAACCCAACAATATACATAAAACACATTATGTGTTTTACTGTTTGGGGGCTAGGTTGCCCTAGAAAGGATGTCGGAAATAGTTTTCAGGGGTTTGAGGTAGTTCAGACATATGTCTGATCACGAAAAAACTTGTCCCTATACCAAGCAGGAAGTTAAGACAGGCTTGAGGAAGACAAGGGTGTGTCGGGAGGTGTCGGCGGGCGTCGGAGGCGTCGGGACAGACGCCCGACAGTCTCTACATCACAAATATATCCTGTCACCCCCCTGGGTATATTAGATGTCAAGGGATAGAATCCTGTCTTTCACAAGGAAATACTACGACAAGCACGGAGTGTCACCCTCAATACGAGCCATAGCAGACGGGGTGGAAGGGGTAGACCGCAAGAGCTTCTACCAATACTTCAATGATAAAGAAGAGCTCCTAGTTGCGCTGGGTATAAAGGAGGAGGTAGTAAAGCCCGAGGCCGCCATGGAAGCCAAGAAGAAGGCGGCGGAGAAGGGCGGCGACTACCGTGTCACGCTTAACACGGCCCAATCAGAGAAGCTTATTGCCCTCGCCTACATGGAGGGGAAGCCTGTCTCCATGGTGGTCGATGAGATACTGGAGGCGCAGAGGCAGGTCCGGCAGATCATGTTCGAGGTCAACGAGGGAATATTAGATAGTGAGATCATACATGCGATTCTAAATCCAGAACTCGTCTACAAGGGGTGGAACGTAAGCGAGTTCGCGGGGAAGCCATGGATTATGTTGAATTGCAATAAGTGCGGAGATCCACTTTTTTACGGTGAGGGAGTTGATTCAAATAAATGGCTTTTTGAGTTTTTGCCTATTATTAGAAGGGTGTTTAGACCAACCTGCGAGGACTGTCTCCCGAAGCCACCTACGATAATACGAATACCCGCTTGATGAGAACGAACGAGAAAACAAGAATATATTGAAAACCTATGTCTAGCCATGCTGTCGCTGTAGCTCAAGCCAAGAACCTTGAAGAGATCAGTGACGAGAATCTTATCTATTATTTCAAGCCCGAGCTTATTTTGATAGGAGAAGATCAAAGGGCTACGGATCTCCTACCAGGTTCAGTTATTCAAAAATTTGTCTGTACAGGCGTTCTTGAATCCTTGAAAAGACCTGGGGGTCATACCCTCACCGATAAGGCCATGAATATTCTTCAAGAGATTCACGAATGAGGGTTACCTTCGGATTCTCGTCGTAGATTTTGGTCAATGCGTCGTCGGCCCTCGTCTTCTTTTTATTCCTTCTAACAGTTCATTTCGTGCTTCCCAGACCATTTTAGGGTCGAGATCCCCCATCTTAATCCCCTTAGCCAGAAACTCCCCGTGATATTTGCACACCTCAACAAGATCTGATATGTATCCGACCAGAAAGTTTTCAATCGGAACCATTGCCCCGGTGCCTCTGCTCTTCAGTTCCTTGTCGCCTTCGCCTATTTGCAT
Source organism: uncultured Candidatus Bathyarchaeia archaeon (assembly GCA_964499305.1). GTDB lineage: Archaea > Thermoproteota > Bathyarchaeia > TCS64 > TCS64 > RBG-16-57-9. The sequence continues at coordinate 1,519 of CAZCKR010000016.1, forward strand.
ATAGCATTGAATGATGTTAAGCAACGTGAATTTCAGGGACTCGATCCAGATATCTAGGAACTCTTGCTCGCTCAGGGTTTTCAGTTCGACTCGTTCCCGTATAATAATTCGATCTAGAAGCGCGTTAACATGGGGGTTGTCTCTCTCTAAGGAGTAGATCTTTCTTTTCCCTCGGGGAACCTTTTTGATGTAGTGCTTTCCAACCAAGTCCTTTAGATACAAGCTCAGCGTCTGCCGGGCCCAGCCACTCTTCAGGCTTTCGTATAACTCCGTGAAGCTGCTGTCGCCTCGGAACAATCTCATCAGGATTTCTTTCTGTCTCTCTGGGTTTTCAGCCTTCCATTTCTCACTCATTTATAGACCAACCTCAACTAATTTAGTCTATAAATAGACTAATATAAGCCTTCCTGTAAGACCTGACGTGGTGATAAATTGCCGGCAAAGGTGAAACGAATAATGATGAAGCACGGATCGAGTGGTGTTGTCACTATACCCATGAGCTACCGAAAATACCACGACCTGAACCCAGGGGACGAGATGATCGTCATGTACGACTCGCTGATCCTGATGGCCCCTAGATCGATGGAGCACATCGTGGAAGATAGACAAGAGTTGATCGACGAACTTCTGGGTATGATGAAGAAACCATTATGCACCGAGCCGGGAAGCCCGCCGGAGAACGCAGGGCACGCAAGCCACCACGACACGGAGGCCGCCGGGGAAGTACCCACCGCCGCTGACCACACGGTCGGCGGCACTCTAAAGGAGATCCAAAAATGAGTAGAAAGCCACGCGGATGGGTGGAGAAAGCACCGGAAGCCCCACAGGTTGTTGAGAGTGAACGTTTAGAAGCCATACTGCTAGACATAGACATTATCCCAGGTAAATGGGGCGAACAATACCAGCTCAACCTAGAGCTCGATAACGGCTACAAAGTAAAAACGTGGATGAAATACTATGAACACCCCACGGAGAACTCGGACATCGGTAAACTTGGTATCGCCATACAGAACCGCCTCAACACGGATCATGGGTGCGTCGAAGAGAGCCTAGACTGGCTGCTGAGCTACGGGCGTGTGTACATCGAGTGCACCGGTTTTAGAAACTACGAAGGTAAATCGTACCCCAAATTCAAGATCGTTCCCACGCTGATCCCGCCATCCAAAGTCGTACAAATGCCCATTAAGTAGCAGAGTGTCTCTCAATGATCTCACCCATTTTTCTTTTTTCAAACGTTAAGGGGAGTAAGGAAAAGTGCTAAAGTTCAGCAGAGAAGAACCGATAAGATTCAAAGAGAAGCACCCGGATGCGGTGATCTTCCTCGCGGATGAGTCGAAGAACCCTCAGAGCTTTATGGGTTCTTGGGGTCGCATTAAGAGTCAGACAGCCGAGGATCTTGAGGCTTTACTCAGCCGCGCCGAAACATCGAAGGAAATGGCTACCAACTGGGGCATAAGGACCGGGTTATTCGGTTTCTTTGGCGGTGACTTTGAGTGGTCATGGGTTTACCGGATATGGGAGGCTAAGCTGGGCGAACGTGCGGAGACCTTTACCGTTCAGACGCCTAATGGCGGTAAAAGACCAGTGTTTTTCACTAGTGAGGTTGAGAGAGACTGGGGCGAGCCTTTTAAGAATAATCTACGAGTTGAGTTCAAAAACAATGGGTATGTGGCCCTCGGAGGGTACGCCAAGGACATTCTAGGCAACAACTCGAATTACAGGGTTATCAAAGACTTTGAAATAAGAACAGATAACACGATTATGCAGGACACATATGACATACTCACAAAGATTCTGAAAAAAGCCGACTTCCTCAAATACAAGTGCATACAGACCCTCGATAAAAAATTAAGGATGGGACATGAACAGAGACGGGCACTACTCACCTTCATGATCAGAAATGGATGGCCTGACGTAGAGATACATAACTTTTACCAGGACGTTCATGAAACCGAAGGTAAATGTGACTATAAACATTCAATCACGCAGACACAGATAAACTCGGGGAGAAAATACGTAGAACAGGGAGGCAAACCCCATCCCTGCACTCCCAAGAAAAACAAGGAGACAGGACGCCAGTCAACGCCGCTTTATGAGATATTTCACTTTGACCCGGCATCGTGCCGGGGCTGTAAGAGAAAAACCCAGACACCGACAGCCGAGGGTCAAGACGCTGAGGATTATATTCGTTACCGTCCCTGTGTGAAGAGAAGAACACTTTTAGCTGAGGCGGTTTGGGATGGTAAGACGCCGCCCAGATACGTGATCTCACGTCCCGGAGAGACAGCGTTCAGCTATGCCCGGGAGATAGACCTTGGTGAAAAGGATGATAAGGGCCGCCGGATAGTGTACAGGCCACCATATAATGACCACTTAACCAAAGGCATGGTTCTCATACCAATGGAGCCCGTCGAATCCACCTTTAAGGAGGTAATCGCCGACGCCTTCGGGTTCTGCCTCAATCCCCAAAACTACGACACATGCGGCAGGGATAATCAGGTTAAACTCATAATCCTGATCGTCATGGGGTCATGGTTTCTGGATCGTATGGAGCCTCAGACAGTGATCCCGATAGCCGGGGTGGGCAGGTATGCCCCGATTATCCCCATACGTGGGGCATCGGAGAGCGGTAAAAACCGCTTAGCTAACTTGCTGCGATTTGTGGCTTATCACCCGTTTTTTGATTTATCCAAGACCCGGGTGCCGAGCCTGTTCAGGCCGCTTGATCTCTGGGGTGGTACTCTGGTCGTTGACGAGGGTGATATGAAGAAAACCGTGGCCACCAGTGAGATCATTCACTTCCTTAACTCGCGGGCAACGGGCACGCCGATAGGCAGGCAGAACCCAGACAGCCCCGCAGATTTTCAGGCGTTTGAGAGCTTCGGCCTTACCGTGATCACTCAGCGTCAGCACTTTGACGATAACGCGACTGAGAGCCGAAGCGTGCCATTCTACTCGGAGAAAACCATGAGGAAGCTACCTACCGTCGAACTCGACACCGTCGTCGAGGAGGGCCTGAGGATACAGAATAAGCTGCTTTATCTGCGCCTGAAACACTGGTTTAACTTCAACATAGATAAGTCGAGATGGCACCCAGACCTGACGGATCACCGGCTGAACGCGTCGCTGCTGCCTGTGTATGCCTTAGCAGACATTGAACCCGGTTTAAACATCATCATTGATGATCTGGTGACTTCCTTGGAGGCAGCGAAGAAACGGATAAAGGCCGTGAGCATGGATGGGCGGGTTGTTAATTATCTCTGGGAGCTGCTGGACGAGGAGGAGCAGCTCTGGGATCAGCATAATGGCCTGTATTACGTCCTGAAAGAGAAGAAACTACTGAAGAACGAGAAAACCGGCGCAGAGGTATTAAGCATTAAACCTCTGACAGTTACCGCCATAAAGGAAGCCATAGGCATCTACACAAGCCGTAAGATCCTTGACAGTCTACGAATAACTCCCGATGAGGCACCCGCTAGAATACGTGTTGGTAAACGTACGGTGCGCCCGATCTGGTTTGAGCCGTTCAGATTTGAGAAACAGCTACGTGAGTTCGTCCCAGGATATAAACCGTGGACCCTGTACAATCACCTAGGCCTCGAAAAACCTGAAGTTGTGACAGATGTGACGGATGTGACGCTTCCTACACCCTCAGGGGGTTTTTTGGATAAAATCACTTCCAATAATTTAACTAAAAACGAATACAAAAATGAGGACGGTTTAACCCCAGACAACCTGACACCTGTACAAGCGTCACAACCGTCACTAGTGTCACAGAATGACACGGTGATCGACCTCAGCCGTGATAAGCAGGTCGCCATAGTCAACGCCGCAGCAGCATTCCTAAGCAAAATGGACGGTCACAAAGCCGACCATGAGTTTTATCTTAGTTTCTTAATGAGGAAATACCCCGATATGTCCAAGGCGGCTCTCACAGCCCTGCTGTGGAACCACCCAGATTTTACCCGCGTCACTGCATGGACCCTGAGATATACTCCAAAGGAGGCGGCCCCTGATGCCTGAGTGGTGGGATGGCTACGAGGTTAATCCCTACGGGTGTAGCCACCCACGCAGCCCACACGGCCGCTGCATATGGCACGATTGTCCTAAGAATAGCTACACCTACAAGCGATGCATGTCCTGGTGGCGCGCCAAAGAGACATGCAACCATAAAACCGAGAAAACGAAAGAGCCACCAAGCTGCGACGAGTGCACCCTGTTCAACAACCCCGACGACGAGTGTCTATTCTACGACATCGGCGCAACATGCATACACCAACAAGCTCTGGAGGTACGCGAATTGGAGGCTGAACGGTGATCTTAGATAACAGTTTACACGTCTACGAGATACCTTTAGCACAGATAGAACCGGACCCAGAGCAGCCCCGTAAAGCATTTGATCAGGTAAAACTAAATGAACTAGCGCGAAGCATCAAACAAAGCGAGACACTCGACCAATTCCTAAGAAAACTCGACACCAAGCCCATAGTCAAAGACATATGGAATGCCCTAGACAGTGACCGCGTCAACGGAGCTCTACAGCCATTAATCGACAGCATAATGAACGGGGAGGCTGCTTGATGAGCCTCGAAAATATGTATATCGAATGGATAAGCAGGTGCGAGAACTTTGGAAGACTAATGCTTAGCCCCATTATCATCGAGGGGCTCTCATTCTGCAACAACGTGTGCTACAGCGAATGGTGGTGGAAAAAGGAGCGAGCCGAGGATATCTGATGGGTTTGTTGGAAGAAGAATTAGAAAGTCTGAAAAAGCTTACAGGCATGGGATCATATCTTAGGCTCATTTGGATCCCCCTTGAAGATCCCGATAGACATGGAGAAGTAAAAGGCGATGCGATCATAATATACGACAAAGATGAGGAGGTAGCCGTTAGGACATTAAGGCACGAGTTCTTCGACCACTTGATAGTTAAAGAGATTGTAGACCCTCTGGTCAAGTACATCAACCTTCAGAAAAATATTATTGACAACCTAATCTACGAGAGAAAAGAGGTTATCGTCGAAAAGATAGTCGATCTTTTACCCGAGGACAAAAGGCTAGTAGTAAGTAAACTTCTTGATGACGATGCTCCCGCTGGGTAGGGGAGTATCTATTTTCCAGCCATCGTTGAGGTATTCCGGAAGCTCATTCTCGCTCACCATTTTCGTTGTGTTCTTTACCCTCCGCTCGCTCGCAAGATTACTCGCGGTTAGACCAAGTGCACCAATGATTACGGTGACCATCGCCTCATCCTCTTTGAGCCCCGCCTCACCCATCATCATTGCAACCCTTTGCTCCGCATCTTCTATTCCAAGCTTAGAGATGAGGTAGTCTCTGACTTTGGGCTTGTATATGTCTAGAACGCCGCTCTCGACCATCGTCCTTATCGTCGTCATCTCGGGGTCCTCGCCACTCGCCTTCCTCGTCGAAAGATATTCCTCTGAGTTGATGAATGTCCTCCTCATGTCCTCTATCACCGCATCGGGGAGGCGCCCCTTATTGGTGGTGTACCTTGCCTCGATGTCGCCTTTATGACCCATGAAGAACTGGCGGTATGTGTGGCTGATCTTCCCGTTGTTCTCCGCGACGAGGAGCTGGGTGTCGAAGTAGGATCTCAGGACGTAGGGACGCCATTTGAACCGGGGCCTCATTGCATCCCTTATCTCCTTTGTTATCGTCTTCGTCACTACATGCCCGGAGGGGTTTTCAACGTGTTTCCTGAAGCCTGTATTTTCATGACCGGTCTTTATGCTTATGATGGCAGAGTCGGGGGTTAGTTCCTCACCCATCGCCAGCCTCTTCTCAAGATATGCCTTGAGGTAGTCGCAGCCTTCAGATGTCAGGAAGGTGAAATATTTGTTCTTAGTCTTGCTCAGACTAGACCTTACCTTGACCCTGGTCGGTATCTTTGTGAACTTGACACTTTTCCCCTCTATCTCAATCTCTGAAAAGTCCCGAATCTTAAGACCATCCTTCCCGTTCATGTTGCCTAGAACCTGGGGTCTGAACCCAGCGAACGCCATGAACGATATCGAGCACCTGCCCCTTGCGGAGGCGTAACTGAGTATCTGAAGGAGTTCAGCCGGTGTCGGAATCCTCTCGTCATCGATTGTGGGCGTGTGGTTCGTGTTACCGACCTTTATCCTCCTCACGAGCCTGACGCCGTTAAAGTTGAGCCAGGATTTGACGGAGATAAGGTAGCTTTCAATGTAGCCAGGTGCCTTCCCCTCCTGATGGAGCGTTGATACAAAGTCCATGAGCAAATCCTCTACCTTGCGGGGATCCTTCTTAGCGAACTCGGCTACGCTCCTAGGCGTCATGTCGTGCCTCACTAGGAACCGGTAGAGCACCCGCGCCCTCTCCTTAGCAGTGTACTCGCTGCCCATCGCTAGGTTACGGTACCAACGCCCAAAATCCTCCTCCTCGAGGAGGTAAGCCCACCTTGCCTTCTTCATTATAACACCTTCCAATGGTGGACTTGTTTGATTTTGAACCCTTTATTCATCATATATCATCAACAATGCATGTGACCATCTTATATAAAATGGTTATGGACATGAACGTAGGTGGACTGGGGGGGATTTGAACCCCCGACCTCCTGGTTGCGAACCAGGCATTCATACCCCTGAACTACCAGCCCTAACCACACAGAAACCGGTGCCCCCGATAAAAAAGTTTAGCCAACAACGTGACACATTGGGGAATAAATCTCGAATAATGGACGATGAACAATACCGTCGCTTACTTGAAGATGCTCTTACCCTTCCTGTTCTCGTCTCTGACGCCCGGGAACTTTTCGCCGTCGTAGTCGGGGCAGTACCCCGAGAAGCTCATCCAGTCGAGCAGCGGCTCACACGCGGAGTCGATGCCACAGGCGCCGTCCTGGTTGTGGCTGCAGTCCCTTACCTTACACTCTGTTCCCTTAGCCATACAAACCCGAAAGGAATGGGGCGTCAATGTATATAAAATATATACTGGCTAGCCTCTGAGGCTGATGGACCGCTCCTCCGCGCCTCCGGCCCTGATTATGAGTATGTCGATGCCGTCGCCGCTCACGGCGTCGCGGGCAACCGCGGCCTTTATGGCTCTGGTCACGAGCTCCGCCCCAGCCTCACAGTCTATGCCGCTGCTGTACTCGGCCTCGAGGACGCCCATGGCTATGGGGGCGCCGGAGCCGGCTGAGATGAAGTCGTCCGGGATCAGGCTGCCCACGAGGTCCATGCTGAAGAGGCTTGGCCCGTCCTCGTCGACGCCGCCCACCACGGTCTCCATGAGCAGGGGCATCATCCGCCTGTTGAAGAGCATGTTGCTGATGAGCTTGCTCATGCTCTTGGTGGAGATGGGCCTACCCTTCTCAAGCCTGTACAGGTTGGCGTACGCCGACGCCTCCCTCATGAGGGCCTGCATGTCGCTCATGAGGCCCGCGAAGGCGAGGCCGATGTTGTCCGTGAGCTTGAAGACCTTCTTCCCGTGCCTGCTGGTCACTAGCCGCCCCCAGCTTACGCGCTTCTCGCTGGCGAGCACGACCCCGTCGCTGCAAACTAGTCCTACCGTAGTCGCTCCCTGTATCTGTTGGTAACCCATCGTTGATCACTTTCCATTTCTCTGTACGACAGGCTCGATATATACGTTGCTTTACAGCCTGTAGACCCGGCTCTCGTCTCTTGGCTGCCTCGGCTCCACCTGGTACCCGAGGGCCTCCAGCACGGGCATGACGCTGCGTACCCCTTTCCCGCGGAGCACGGTCTTTGCCTCCCCGAGGGTCTCTACCCCGCTGAGGGCGCTGATGATCTCTTCTAGTTTGTGCGGCGTCACGAGGACGCCTCCCAGGTCCCTGTACTCGTGTCCCTCCTCCCTTATTTCTTGGAGCAGCTGCTCCTCCGTGACCCCCATCCGGTGGGCCAGCTGCTCAAGCACGATGAGCTCGCCGTGGGTAGGCTTAGTAGGCTCCCTGGATGGTATGTCTATTATGAGCTCCTCCCTATGGGGGTCTTTCTTGAGGAGGTCGCCGTGCTGGACGCTGTTCAGCTCCATGACTGCAGCGTCTTTTCTTCTTGTCGGGTACACGATGGACGCGGTTATGGACCAGGACCCGGCGTTGAGCAGCCGGGCGACGAACTCGTCGATCCTTGATCCCCTCTGGGAGAGCCTGTTGGTAGGCCTCAACTTGATGGATACGGATGAGCCTTTTTTGGAGTCGTAGAACTCTGTGCCCCCGATTCTCTCCGCCAGCCGCTGGAGGTACTCATCCTGTTCATCGGCCTCGGCGTGGATGCTCCTAGAGTATGCCAGCAGGGCGACGGTGTTCGCGTAGTTGTAGAACAGGTTGAGCTCCTCAGGCTCGGGCTCGCTGAACTCGGCTAGTACCTGCTCGTCCTCCAGATCGCCGTACAGGCTCGTGTCCACCTCCTGTACGGTGACGCCCAGCCTCTTGGCTACGGCGACGAGCACAGCCACCCGCTCCCTCTCCGAGGCCACGACCCTCCCCGCGGCCTCCCTGAACACCATCACCCTGGCCTTCAGAGGGGGCACCGTCGCCATAGACGCGAACACGCACCTGGCCTCCAGCACGGAGGACAGCCCCCTCACGAGCCTGTAGTCGTACCCCAGCTGCTCGCAGTCGGACAGAGCTTCGGACAGGGTCCCCCGCTTCCTATCTACGTGGTCCCTGTAGGTCGCAATGAGCGTCTTCGATAGGCTGACGTCGTCGCCGAGGAAGATGGGCCTGATGACGCCTTTACGCCTGTAGACCCTTATATGCTCGGTTGGGAGCATCAACGCCTTCTCCTCCTTGCGCTGAGATACGTCTCGGCCGTCCCCTCGGAGACCAGCTCGAAGAGCACCGCCTCCTTGCCCGGCATCTTGCGGAGTATGCGGCCGAGGCGCTGGATGAACTGCCTGTTGCTGCCCGATCCGCTGATGATGACCGCCATGCTGGCGTCCGGGACATCCACCCCCTCGTCCAGAACCCTGCTCGTCACTATCCGCCTATAGGTCCCGTCCCTGAAGCCTCCCAGTATCTCCTCCCGCTCCTCCCGTGGCGTCTGATGGGTTATCGCGGGGATGAGGAGCTCCCTGCTGAGCCTGTAGACGAGCTTGTTGTGGCTCGTGAATATGAGGGTCTTCTCACCGGGGTTCGCCTTGAGGAGGCTCTTCAGGTAAGCGGTCTTGTTGCCGCCGTTCAGCGCGGTGTCCATGGCTCTGCCCCGCGCCTGTACGGCTCTCCTGGCCTCAGGGTCCCTGCCGCTGCGCCGCACCAGCCTCAGGTAGTCCTGAGCGCCCCTGATTCTAATGTTCCGCCGCCTGAGGAAGCCCCTGTAGATGTCGTACTGTCTGTCGTACTCGGCTCTCTCCTCGTCGGTGAGGGGCAGCTTCACCGTCTTCACCGTGTAGTCTGACAGGTGCTTGCCTGCGAGGCTGTCCACGCCAAGGCGGTAGACGGTCGGCCCCACGAGCTCCCCGTACAGCTCCTGAGTGGCCTCGTCCCCCTGCAGGGTAGCCGTCAACCCGAGCCTGTATGGTGCCAGGTACCATGTGGCTATCCTTCTGTAGGTGGGAGCCGCCAGGTGATGGACCTCGTCGAAGACCAGCAGCTGGAACCTGTTCCCAAGGTGCCTTGCCCGGAGGCTCGCCGAGTCATAGGTGGACACTGTTATCGGCTGGATGTCCCGCTCGCCGCCGCCGAGGGCGCCCACCGTGACCCCGAGGGACTCCTCAAGCACCTCACGCCACTGCTCCACGAGCACGATGGTGGGCACCGTGATCAGGGCTGACGCTTGTAAGGCCTCGATCGCCTTCACGGCGATAAACGTCTTCCCGGCGCCTGTGGGGAGCACGACGATGCCCCTGTGCCTGCTCCGGCTCCACTCGGAGAGGGCCTCGGACTGGTAGTCCCTCAGATCTATGTCGGCTCGCATGGGCGGCGGTGCTGGGGCTTTCATCGCCTCGTCCCTGAACTCCGTCCCAGATGTCACTAGATGTCGTATGATCTGGGAGTACATGTAGCCGGGGTATTCGTCGGACGGCTCCATGGTACTCAGGTATACCTGGCCGCCGTCCACCTTGACCCTACCCCTCTCGTAGCGGAGAATAATCATGGCTCCCCAGTCATATCAATGGTGTAGGGTCATGAATAAGCACTACTAACTGCGGGTGTGCCCCGCCCCAGTGCAGATTATCGTCGCGGGCTGGCCCTCACGGCCCGAGACGCTGAACTCGGCGCCCGTGAAGACCTTGGCAAGCTCCACGGCGGTGAGTGTGTGGAGCGTTAGTCTGCTCGTGGAGAAGCTTGACTCTCCCTCGGCCAGGGAGCAGGGAAGTATCATGTGGTCCGACGTGTGGAGGTCCACCGTGGCTCCCGTCCTGACCTGTTCCACGAGGCTTGCGGCGGCCTCATGCCCAACCTTCTCAGCCGGCTTCCCGCGTTCACCGAGAGAGTCGGACCCGAGAAACATGTGGTCTGCCCAGAGGCAGATGAGGCTCCCAGGCGAGTAGGGTGCCTCGGCGCCATCCAGATGGGAGACTGAGACTCTTGATTTGAGCCCTGACTCTTCTAGTGTCTCGGTGGCTGACGCTGCCTGGCGCTCGGCGACGTGTCTAGGCAGCCGACCGCAGAGGGAGACGCCGTAGACCGTACCGACGGGCTCATGCTTGGGTAGAAACGGCCTGATGGTCTCCGTGGGCTCCACAGACGCCGTCACCTCTCCTCCTCCCTTCGGGTAGAACCCGTGGCGCCTCACCTCTAGGCTGCACCGGAGCCCCATGGCTTCGAAGGCCCGCCACACTGTGTTCTCGAGGAATGGCGTAGGCGGCGACCACCTCACCGCCGTCCCCCCCGTGATGTGTAGCTCCACTCGTCTGTCGGCGTATACCGCGATGGGGGCGAGGCACTGGAGAAGCAGGGTCACGCTGCCGGCTGTCCCTATGTCGAAGCGGTATCTGCCGCCTCGGATGTTCTTCGGCTTGAAAGTTATTTCCGTTGACCCCAGCTCTGCGCCGCGTAGCTTAGCCTTTGTCAGCTCCGCCGCCGCTCTGAGGGTCGTCAGGTGCTGGGGTCTGAGGCCGGGCTGGCTTCGCCCAGCTCTTACGCTGTGGATCGTGAAGGGCTCCCCGAGGATGGCGCTGTAGGCGGTTGCCATGCGGAGCAGCTGCCCGCCCCCCTCCATCATGGAGCCGTCTACGGTTATCATGGTGCTCTACTTTGAGGCGGTTCCCCCGCAGAACCGGGGGAGGACCCTTCTAGCCAGGGCGGCGCTCTCCTCCAGCTCGGCTAGGGTTATCCCTGGGGCGCCACACATGAGCATGAGTACGTCCCTCGTCTTCATGGTCACCTTGCTGTAGTCGGCGTCCCTGTACGGGTAGATGGCTGCGAGGCGTTCGCCGTCCTCTATCACGGCCTCCCCTCCGCCCAAGACGACGGGCTTCTTCATTCCTATCCCGAGGAACTCCTCACCCTCCGCGGCCTCCCTCATGAGCAGCGGTCCCCCGAGGAGACTGGTGTCGAAGCTGGCGACAGGGATCGCCGACTCCATGGAGACGAGGTTGTAGGCGTCCACCCAAGTGTTTATCTTGGGGATGGGGTTGCCCCTGAGCACCCTCCGTATGAGGGCCTCCGCGGCGGGCCTGATCTTGGTTGGGTCGATACCCAGCCTCCAGAAGAAGTCTCTGTACGCCCTGAACGTTGGGTGCTCCCTCAGCTCCTCGATGTCCCACCGCGCCCGTATCCTGTCGGCGACCTCCGTCTTGTACCGCTCCAGCTCGGGGCTCTCCCTGGCGACGGTCACGCCGCTGAACCTAACTATCTGGGCGGCCAGCCCGGGGAACCGTCCCTGCAGCTCCCGGCTCAGTCTGAGGTTCTCCGGCAAGTCTAGCGCCTCCCGGAGTTCACCGAGTCCGTCTTGGAGAGGTCCCTTATCCTGTTCTCGCCGTCTATCTCCTGAACTATCCTGTAGACCTCGGGGGGCACCAGGTCGCTCCAGTCCTCCTCCTCCAGTATCCTCCGCCTTATCTCTGATGCCTCATACTTGCCGCGCTGGAACATGGGTATGTGCCTGACCTCGTACCCGGCCTCTATCAGCAGCCGCCTGGTCAGGGGCTGGTTGCTGTAGACGAGGTCGAACCGCGGCGTCTGGCTCTCCACGGCGCTCACCCAGACCCTGTGGGCGGGGGCGTCCGGTATGGGTATGATTATGTACCGCTCAGTGGATATCTCTGCGGCGTCGAGTGCGTCGCGGATCATCTCGATGCGCTCCCCTGCGGTGAAGGGGTTGTCGTGCTCGTGGCTCATCTGGGCGCTGCCCACCACGAGCACCAGCTCGTCGCTCTCCTCCAGTATCTTCTCTATGGCGTGGAGGTGCCCATAGTGGAAGGGCTGGAACCTGCCTACGAATAATGCGCGTGTCACTTGCTTCTCTCCCTTTGCTTGAATGGAGGGGGCAACCGGTTTATGTGTTTTCCCCGGTGTTCTACGTGTTGAAACACTTGTTACCGCACCCTAAGTTATTATGCCGTGTTCTATAGCCTATGTTGGGTGCGGTGTGTTCATTTTTCCCATTTTCCTATTGATGAAGGCGTGTTATAGGTGAATGAATAAGTTTTAAGGTTCCCCGCGTGCTTGGTTTTTTACACGCACAAGCGTGAATTATTATACTGTAATTAATGCATGGATGAATAGTTATTATTTCATGCATCATATTTGATATAATTTTAAGAAGCACTGTCTGTAAGCTACTTTAATTAAATTTTCTTGTTCTTCTTCATCATTATACGAGTCTTCTGTAATTTGACTTATTTGTATATGGCCTCTCAATATAGCCCCAAGATTAATATTTTCATGACGAATAATTATTGCGTTGGGCATTTTTCAATACAAGTATGCATCATATTGGTTAATTCTGCAGTCACACTAATGTGTCTACCATCCTTCAAGAACACGAATAATAAAAGATCCCCCCAATTCTTAATATAATGATAACTTTTCCTTAAAAAATGAACATTTTTTACTTCTTCTGGCATGTCTTCTTCATCTATAAAATCACGTACTAAGGCTGTATTGACAAAACCTTCATTTATTAAATGTTCTTTAACTTCTACTAGTTTTGATAAACATAATTCCTCAGGAACATAATCTCCTAAAATCAACATATTCACTTTATCTTTCTTTGATTCTATGACATTTCGAAACTGTCCCATTATAAAGTAATTATTTTCAATAAAGATTAAATATTTTTATTATACATTTTTTATAAGGATCAATGGTTGTTTACATATGTCAATGAAAATTAAGTTGCAGTTCGAGAAATTCCCAGAAGAGTTAACAAACGCTTTAGAAGGCCTAAGCCAAGAAAACAGATAAAAAATTGCTATTGCACTATATAATACCCCAAAGATGTCTGTCAGTCAGCTTTGTGAAGTAACAGATATAGATAGTTCATTAATTCACCATCACTTAAAATTTTTAAAAAGTAAGTTAACTATTGAACATTTTTATGAACATAAACTTGGTGATAGTAATTATTCCTATTATAGATTAACTAAATATGGTAGAGATTTTATTACAAAAATATTAGGATTATTTTATCCGGTTCTTACTATAAAAAGAAAAAGACTGTTATATTATGAAGAAACAGAAACCTCGATTCCATTAGAAGGAACAATGATTGAAGGCGAAATTACTAAAGAAGTAAATGAGACAGGAGAAAAAATGAGTAAATTCATTGATGAATTAATAGGGTTGATGTGATATGGAAATAAATGCAGAAGAAATAGAAGATATTATGCAACTCCCAGATGAGTTTGTACAGTTTAAAATAGAAAATGAAAAATGGCATGTTTATGAACTGAAAGATGGAACAATCATTAGAACAAAATATGTTTTAATGAGCATCCTTGCATATGGTGAAAAAGATCCCGATGGAAAAAGACCGTCAAGATTCGGACATCAAAACTTAGTCGTAATACACTCTCCAATAGCGCTTCGTCGTGAAAAAGATAGAACATGGGACGCTTCTGAACTTGAAGAATTCGTAACAGAAAGAAATTTAATGTTTAGACTAATTAAGGATGGAGGAATAAATAATTATAATACGGAAAAACAAACATTCAAGTGGAATATAGAGTTGATAGAATCGATAAAACATCAAAATTTGATATGGATGGAATGCCGGCCTATATAGTTAGGAGTAGAATCAATCTAGCTGTTTCAGATAGAGAAGATATTGGATAAATATCATACATTTTATCCTTAATGACTATAGTACCAAGCTATGTATGGATACAATTGAAAATTTTATTCTAAATTCCTGAACAGTGTAATAGATGCCGTAGAGTAGTATATACCAGTAAACCCTGTGGTTGGTTTAATATGATCATGCCTTCGGTCAATGTTATTTACCTTGTCTACCTCTTTACAACCATGAGCGAGAAGGTAAGGGGAGTAATAACCTGGCTCTACTACAGGGACCTGCCCCGCGCCACGGAGTTCTACGAGAAGGTGATGGGCTTCAAGATGGTGGTCGACCAGGGATGGAGCAAGATACACAGGATAAGGGACGGCGCATACGTGGGCCTCGTGGACGGCGCCCACGGCTACCACGAGGCCAACGACATCAAGCCCGTCATACTGTGCCTCAACGTCGAGGACGCCGACGCCTGGCACGCCAAGCTCAGGAGGAACGGCCTTGAGATCGAGGAGCTACCAAAGGAGTCGGAGAGACTCAAGATCAGGGTCTTCATGTTCAAGGACCCCGAGGGCTACACGGTAGAGGTGCAGCAGACCATGCCCGGCGGCCTGTCCGTCTGACCCCTCTCATTAAAGTTATCCGCTGACCCGCCCAGTATGTACCAATAGTTATGAGCAAGCTCATCATAACCGCCGCGGTCACGGGTGGAGAGCCTGTGAGCAGGGAGATGACGCCCCACGTGCCGACTACGGCGGAGGAGATCACCGAGGAGACGGTCCGGTGCTGGGAGGCCGGCGCAAGCATAGTGCATCTTCACGCCAAGGAGCCGGGCACAGGGAAGCCGGCGCCAGACCCCAACCCGCTTCTCAGGCGGTACGTCGAGATGATCAAGAACAGGTGCGACATCATCACCAACGTCACCACAGGCGGCGGTAGGCGGGCGACGGACGAGGCGCTGGACAGGATGATCGAGGAGCGGTGCACCCTAGGCCAGGAGATGATGTCCATGAACATGGGCACCGTCAACCACTGGACGCCGCCCTACCGCGGCATCTTCATGAACGACGTGCCCCGCATAAATCGGTGGGCCGGCTACATGATGGACCACGGGATCAAGCCGGAGCTGGAGGTCTACGACACCGGGATGATCAACACGGCCAAGATGCTGGCCGACGAGGGCGTCTTCGATACCCCCATCCACATCCAGTTCGTCATGATCGGCAGAACCGGGTTCAGCGCGACGCCTAAGATGCTGCAGTACTGCGTCGAGGAGCTGCCGCCGGGCTGGACGTGGAGCGTCTGCGCCCTGGGCCGCAACGAGCTCCCCATTGGCGCCGTGGCCATGACCATGGGCGGCCACGTGCGCGTAGGGATGGAGGACAACATCTTCCTCAGCCGGGGCGTGCTGCTGGAGAGCAACGCCCATCTTGTGGAGCGGGTGAAGACCATAGCCGAGGCCCTGAACATCGAGGTCGCAGAGCCCGACGAGGCCCGGAAGATGCTGGGGATCGGGTGAACGCATGGATAAGCTGATAATCACGGCGGCGGTCACCGGCGGCGAGTACGTCTCCAAGGCGACGACACCCTACGTGCCGAGCACCGTTGACGAGATCGTTGCAGAGGTTGTGGCCAGCGTCGAGGCCGGCGCCAGCGTGGTGCACCTACACGCCAAGAACCCGGAAACCGGAGAAGCGTACAGCGGCGACCCCAACCCCGTGCTCAGGGAGTACGTGGAGCGCATCAGGGAGGAGGTGGACGTGGTCATCAACGTCACCACCGGCGGCGGACGCGTCGGCAACCCGCCGGAGGAGTGGGACAGGCTCGTCAAGGAGCGGTGCACCCTGGGCCAGGAGATGATGAGCCTCAACATGGGCACCATGAACAGGTGGGCCGAGCACCCCACCGGCGACATCTTCCTCAACACCGTGAAGATGATAGAGCGGTGGTGCGGCTACATGGTTGAGCACGGCGTCAAGCCCGAGCACGAGGTCTACGACACAGGCATGATCAACGTCTGCAGGCAGATCGCGGACAAGGGTATCGTGCCGGAGCCTCTGCACATACAGTTCGTCATGGTGGGCCGCACAGGGTTCCTGCCTTCGCCCCGGATGCTACAGTACAGCGTAGACCAGCTCCCACCAGGCTGGACGTGGAGCGTCTGCGCCCTTGGCCGAAACCAGATACCTATGGCCGCGGTGGCGACGGTGATGGGCGGCCACGTCAGGGTGGGCTTCGAGGACAACGTGTTTCTCAGAAGGGGCGAGCTCGCTAAGAGCAACGCCGACCTCGTGCGGAAGGCGGCCAACATAGCGCGGGAGCTGGAGAGGCCCATAGCGTCGCCTGACGACGCCCGCGAGATTCTGGGGATAAGGCGACCCTAGTCTCTTATCCCGAGGGTGTCGAGGACGAAGGCGTAGTCGAACGCCGTGTCCTTGAGGTAGTCGTACCTGCCGCTGCTGCTGAAGTGGCCGGCGCCCATGAAAGTCTTCAGTATGAGTCTGTTCTCGTCCGTCTTGACCGTCCTAAGCTTGGCCACCCACTTCGCCGGCTCCCAGTACTGGACCCGGGGATCGTTGAGGCCCGCCGTCACGAGTATCTCGGGGTAATCCTTGGGCTCCACGTTGTCGTAGGGACTGTAACCCAGCATGTAGCGATAGTACTCGGGGTCCCTGGGATCGCCCCACTCCTCGAACTCGCCCACCGTCAGCGGTATCGACTCGTCCAGCATCGTGGTGACCACGTCCACGAACGGGACACCCGCGACGATCCCCTTGAACAGCTCGGGGGCCATGTTGGTTATCGCCCCCATCAGGAGGCCGCCTGCGCTCCTCCCCATCGCGACCAGCCTGTCGCCGCCCGTGTACCCCTCGGCGATGAGGTGCTTGGCGCAGGCGATGAAGTCGGTGAACGTGTTCCTCTTCCTCAGGAACTTGCCGTCCTCGTACCACTGGCGCCCCATCTCTCCTCCGCCGCGGACGTGGGCGATGGCGAACGCCACGCCCCTATCCAGCAGGCTGAGCCTGCTGGGGTTGAAGGCCGGGTCCATGCTCGCCCCGTAGCTGCCGTATCCGTAGAGGAGCATTGGGCCGCCGCCGTCCTTCTTGAAGCCTCTCCGGTAGACGAGGGAGACCGGTACCCTGGCTCCGTCGTCGGCCGTCGCGAACAGCCGCTCCGTCTCGTAGTCCTCGGGGTCGTATCCCCCCAGCACGGGCTGCCTCTTTATGAGTGTCCAGTCCAGG
>CAZCKR010000016.1:19039-20095 GCA_964499305.1 uncultured Candidatus Bathyarchaeia archaeon
CTCGGGGTCGTATCCCCCCAGCACGGGCTGCCTCTTTATGAGTGTCCAGTCCAGGGTCTCCATGTCCAGGTCCATGGCGCTGCTCGAGGTGGTGAGGGACGTGTAGTGGAACCGCAGCGTCCCCGAGTCGAAGACGGGGTTGGAGCCCGGCGCGTAGGTGTATACCTCCTCGGGGAACGTCACCGGCCTCGACTCCCCGGTCTCCATCTCGATCACCCGCATCGTCTTGAGGCCGTTCTCTCGTTCATGGACCACCATGTGGTCTCTGAACAGGTCCACTGCGTCGATCTTGACGCTGGGCCTGTGAGGAATGTACGGCTCCCAGCCTTCGACGTCCGGCTCTTCGGCGGAGACCCTCACCACCTTGTTGTTCTTGGCGTCGCCGTGGTTGGTGACTATGTAGAGTACGCCGTGGCGGTGAGCCGGGTAGTACCTGAGGCCCCTCTCGCGGGGATGGATCATCCTGAGGCCGCTTGAGGCGTCGTCGGCGTCCAGCAGGTGGAACTCGGTGGTCTCCATGCTGGTGAGCCCCATCAGCAGGTAGCTCTTGTCCCTGGTCTTGGAGAGGCCTAGGCTGAAGAGCTTGTCCTCCTCGTGATACAGCAGCTCGTCCTCCGCCTGGGGTGAGCCGAGGGCGTGGCGGTGGAGCTTGTCGCTGCGCTTGGCCTCGTCCTGGGTGCTGTAGATGACCGTCCTGCAGTCGTTGCCCCACTCTGCGCTGTACGCGGCGCCGACGATGCTGTCGGGGAGGTGTTCCCCGGTCTCCAGGTCCTTGAAGTGGATGGTGAAGTTCTCGTTTCCGTCCCGGTCGAGGCTGTAGGCGAGGAGCCTGTGGTCGGGGCTGACCTTGTAGACGCCTATGCGGAGGTACTTGAGCTTCTCTTCTTCGACGATCCTGTTGAGGTCCACGAGCACCTGCTCCTCCGCGTCCATGCTGCCTCTGCGGCGGCAGTGGATGTTGTACTGCTTCCCCTCCTCAGTGCGGGTGTAGTAGAGGTAGCCGCCGTACCTGACGGGGGCGCTGGCGTCGGTCTCCTGTATCCTGCCCACCATCTC
>CAZCKR010000016.1:20195-23177 GCA_964499305.1 uncultured Candidatus Bathyarchaeia archaeon
TGATGCCGGACCACTACATGTGGGGCAGCGAGGTGGGGCACAGCATGCCGCACCCCTACAGGACCCTGGAGACGTGGACCACCCTCACCTACCTCGCCGGGAAGACCGAGCGGATAAGGCTCGGGACCCTCGTGTCGCCGCTGCCGTTCAGGCACCCGGGTGTGCTGGCTAAACGGCTCAGCACTCTGGACGTGCTCACGGGCGGCAGGGTCGTGCTGGGCGTCGGCGCCGGGTGGAGCAAGGTGGAGTTCGACGGCTACAGCGAGTGGCTGGACACCAAGGAGCGGGTGGACAAGACCCATGAGGCCCTCGACATCATGCTGAGGCTCTGGACCGAGCCCGAGGTCACGCATAAAAGCAAGCACTATGAAATCGAGGGCGCCGTGCTGGACCCGAAGCCCCTGCAGAAGCCCTACCCGCGGCTGCTGTTCGGCAGCTCAGGGAGACGCATGCTGAGGCTCACCGGCCGATACGGGGACATATGCTTCATACCTCCGTGGATGTCTCAAGACAGAGACCGGATCAAGGAGACGGTGCTCAGCGCCGCGGAAGACGCCGGGAGGGCCAACGAAGTCGAGTTCATGATAGGAGATATGGGCGCCTGGAGCTACAGCTCGGACGCGTACCGCCGAGGCATCGAGGCGGCCGAGGAGTTCGGGGCCTCCATCTACGCCGTCGCTTTCCCCAGAGACGACTGGGAGGACTCCATGAAGAAGTTCAGCGACGATGTCATGGCCTCCTACAGGTCATGACTGTTCTTATTGAATGTCTTTTCTGTTTGATGTGGGCCCCACCTGGGCGCCAATACTCTTTTCCCGTCGAAGGACGGTCTTAAAGAGAAAACATTGAACGAGGAGGACCGCGTCTTCATAGGCCGGGTGGCTAGGTACGCGGCCGCGCTGTCGTCCATGTTCATCGGCTACGGCCTCATACAGCCGCTCCTGTCCCTCTACACCAGCGAGTTCGTCGGGACGTCGTATCTTCTCGTGGGCGCCCTGATGTCCACTATAGGCCTCGTGAAGGCGTCGATGGGGCCGGTGAGCGGCTTCCTGTCTGACCGGTACGGGAGGAAACGGATGTCGTCTCTGGGCGCCGTCAGCATGGCGGCGAGCCTCCTCGTCGTCACCGTGGCGAGGTCCAGCGTCCACCTGGGGGCCGCCTTCGTGCTCTTCGGGCTGGGGCAGGCGTTCTTCTTCCTCGCGTTGATGACCGCCATCGTGGAGGCCGCCGGGGCCGGCAGGAGGGCGCTGGCCCTGGGGCTCTACGAGGCCGTCAACGGCTTCAGCCTGCTGATAGGCACATACCTGAGCGGGCCCCTGACCGAGGCCCTGGGGATGAGGCCCGTGTTCGGGTTAGCCACGACGTTCATGTTCCTCAGCTCAACGATCTGCGTCTTCCTCCTCCGGGAGACCATGGCCAACAACGTCGACGCCAGGCTCCTCGACCTGGGCGGGCTGAGGGGCATCGTCAGCAAGGAGTACCTGGTCGCCATGGCCGGCGGCTTCCTGTTCATGTACACCCACAACGTCTTCATGGCCGTCATACCGCTCTACACGACCCTGACCATGGGGATACCCGTGGCGTTCCTGCCCACCCTGTTCGTGGTGATGTCAGGCAGCACTGCGTTCGCCTCCTTCGTCTCGGGCTTCGTCTCGGACAGGGTCGGGAGGAAGCCGCCGATGGCGGCGGGGCTGCTGGTCACAGCCGTGAGCTACGCCCTGCTGCTCCTCTTCAAGACCAGGACCATGCTCGTCGTCTCGACCCTGGCGCTGGGGCTCGGCGGCGGCTTCTTCCACCCGGTCGCCAGCGCCATAGTCGCCGACATATCCAGCGAGGAGACCAGGGGCAAGGCCTTCGGGTTCTACCGCCTGATAAGGGACCTCGGCACCTTCGCCGGCCCAGCCGTCTCCGGGGTGGTGGGCAGCCTCCTCGGCGTCGAGTCACTGTTCGTGCTGAACATCGGTTTGAACCTGATCGCGGCCCTCCTCGCCTGGTTCGTCATCGAGGAGACCCTGAGCCGCTCGTAGGCGCGGACGCTCCGGTCCATATGATGGGAGATCAGCTGCCGTCCAAGAGCCTTCCCCGATGGCCATCGACCACGGTAGCCGTCATATGGCATGAAAATAATTTAATGCATCAGATCTCCCAGTCGTTCTCATCCATCTTCTTGACGAAGTCAACGAGGAGACCCACCAGAGCGTCGTGCATGAGCTCTCCCTTCCTACGCGTGGCCTTCGTCGGGTCCCCCGTGGCGCCGTAGGGCGTGAGCTCGTCGAAGGTCCATTTCACCTCGACGTGGGGCGGCAGATCGGGGACCACTCCCCGGGCCCTGTCCATGTCCACGAGGCCCGGGTCCACTCTGAGCATCATGCTGGTCTCGCCCTCGCCGGCGTGGCCCAGGCCCTCCCAGACCTCGAAGGTGTCCTCGGGGACGAGCTGGCCGGCGGCCACCCACCAAGCCTCAAGCACCGCGATCTTGAACTCGGGGTGCAGCGTCCTGTACTCCCTGGTGGCGGCGTCGATGGCCGGTATGTTGCCGTCGTGCCCGTTGACTATGAGGAGCCGCATGACGCCGTGCTTCGTCAGCGACTCGAACACCTCCGTGAGGACGTGCATCAGGGTCTCGGTGCTGAGGGTTATGGCTATGGGGAAGCTGCTGTAGTGGACGCTCATGCCTATGGGGATGGTGGGCAGCATCAGCAGCCCCTCCACCCTCTCGGAGACCTCGCGGGCCAGGTGCTCCGCCACCAGCGTGTCCGTGCCGTAGGGCAGGTGGTCCCCGTGGTACTCCGTGGAGCCCACGGCGAGCACCGCCTTGTCGTAGCCACGCTCCCTGTACTCGTGGCCCTTCAACCTGAGAAGACTGTGACTCAAACACATCACTGGATGCGTATGGGGTCACCAAGTTAATATGCTTCAGGATCACTCGTCGGGGGCCACGGGGTCAGGCTGCTCCGGCCCCACGGCGCCCACGCGGATGTC
>CAZCKR010000017.1:0-22002 GCA_964499305.1 uncultured Candidatus Bathyarchaeia archaeon
CTGGGGAGCTTCACGAGCCGAATAGGCAACAACGACCTGGAGCTGGCCCTGAAGGCAATCGACCTGTGCAACCAGCTTGGGCTTGACATACTCACCGTCGCCGGATGCGTCGGCTGGGCCATGGAGCTCTACGAGGCCGGGGAGCTAACCGTCGAGGAGACAGGCGGGCTGGAGCTCACGTGGGGGAACGGGGAGGCACTCCTGAAGCTGATACGGCTGATAGCGGACAGGGAGGGCTTCGGGGACGTCCTCGCCGACGGCTCGGTCGAGGCGGCTGAGAAGCTGGGTAGGGGCATGGAGCGGACCATACAGGTGAAGGGCATGGATCTCATCATGGCCGACCCGCGGGGCCTCAAGGGCTTCGGCCTCGGCTACGCCGTCGCCAGCAGAGGCGGCGACCACCTGAGGAGCGAGCCCTTCCTGGAGCTGAGCGACGACCCGGAGATAGGGGAGAGGATGTTCGGCGTCCCAGAGTCCACCCTGAGGCTCGCCGACAGGGGGAAGGGGCGGCTCGTAAGCTACTTCGAGGACTGGAACGCCGTCATCGACTCCCTGGAGCCCTGCAAGAACATAATGCAGAACATGATGCTTCTGCCCTTCGAGAGAGCCTCCGAGGCGCTGGAGGTGGCGACGGGGCTCAGGGTGACGCCTGAGGAGATGAGGGAGGCCGGTGCTAGGATAGTGACGCTGGAGAGGATGTATGGGGTGCGCGAGGGTGTGTCGCGGGCCGACGACAGCCTCCCGTCTAGGTTCAGGGAATCACCTCTCAGGGAAGGAGCCAGCAGCGGGACCGTCGTTGACCTCGACCTCATGCTTGACGAGTATTACGCCGAGAGGGGATGGGACGCGGCGACCGGACACCCGACGCCGGGCACCCTCCAGAGGCTGGGGCTAGGCTTCGCCGTGGCAGACCTCCCTTGACCGACACGTCTTCAATATATTTATTAGTCCGGGGGATGTCCCGGAGATACGGTAACCGTAATGCCCATCTGCGAGATCTGTGGTATGGAGGTGCTGGACGTCCACGTCTGCGTCGAGTGCGAGGCCAAGTTCTGTGACGAGTGCGGCGACGTCAAGACGAAGCTATGCTACGACTGCATGGGCTGGGAGGACAACCCCCTGAATGAGGAGCTATGGGAGGAGGACCACCTCAACTAGAATAGTTACTGTTATCTTTCACTTAGTTATAGTCTATTAGGGGTTCAGTTGCAGCTGGATGCGTTCAGCATCACCCAGCGGGGAGGACTTGAAGGTGTAGACATCTACATGACCGTCTTCAAGGCCAAGGACATCGTCGATAGGTACAGGATAGACCGCTGGACCATGGATAACCCTGAGGGGTACCAGCGTATGCCCTCGGAGAGCAGGCTCATGGATCGGCGGGGCAGCCCCTTGCGCTACCTGGTGCGTGAGTGGGGGTGCTTCCCCACGTCGATACTCCTGAACATAAGGGGCGACGTGAGGTACGTGAAGGAGAAGGACATGGGCTGGTTCAGCTACGGGATGCTGGACACGGGCGACGAGAGTTTCTGGCTCATAGACGGGCAGCACAGGGTGGAGGCGCTCAAACGGGCCATCGAGCGCAACCAGGACTTCGAGGACTACCCCGTCATAGCGAGCATCATGAAGCTCCCGGAGCGTTTCGACGAGATGATGCTCTTCTACATCGTCAACAAGAGGCAGAGGAGCGTGCCCACCGACCTGGTCTACAGGCACCTACAGAGGATGCTGTGGAAACGCGGGAAGCAGTGGGTCATGGACTTCGAGGGCAGCAAGGGCGTGAGGATAGGGCTGGCCACGGAGGTGGTGGACATACTGAACCAGAGTCCCCAGAGCCCGTGGCACGGCAGGATACAGATCGTGGGGGAGCGTAGACACGAGAACCACATAGTCTCGGACAGCCATCTCATCAGATCCGTCTCCAACCTGCTCAGGGAGAACATACTCAAGGGGATGCCGGTGAGCGACATTGCGCGGCTCCTCATAGACTACTGGAACGCCGTGTACCAGCTGTACCCCGAGTGCTTTACGGATCCCTCGGCCTACACCCTCCTCGGCACACCCGGGATGCAGGTGATGCACATGCTGTTCCCCCTGATCTACTCCAAGTGCATCCAAGATAACCGGGTCGAGGAGATCGTCATGGAGACGCACCTGGAGAAGCTCATGGAGAAGACGCCGAGCCACACCGTGCCCGAGCTCCAAGGCCCTGTCGACTCGGAGTTCTGGTCCAAGACCCATGGGCCCCTCATTGCCTTGTCCACGGGGCGGCAGAGCCGGGAGGCGCTTTACGAGGGGCTCGTTGAGAAGATCAGGCTCACGGAGGAGGGCTAAGCCCTCTCGATCCTGACCCTTTCCCCGCTCCGCACCTTCTTGAAGATCTTCGGGTCTCCCTCCACCTTCCCGAAGACGTTGACGGCGCTGGCGGGCCTTATCTCGTCGCCCCTGCTCGCCGGCGTTCTGCCGAAGAATATGCAGAACGCGTTCCCCGGCGGCCAGTAAGCGAGATCGCCCAAATCGACTACCTCCCTCGGGTTCTCGGGGTCAGCGTCCACCGGTATGCCGAAGTATATCTCGTCTCCCCAGGTGTTGGCTCTCGCCTCGATGGGCAGTGCTTCCCATATTCTCTTCGCGGTGTCCGGGCATTCATCCGTGAGGGTCGCCTCCACGGGTCCCGTCGCGTCCGTTACTATCCTGATCCTCATTTCTTCCATGTCTTCGTGAATGCGAACGCTTAAGGTTTTTACCTTAGTCTTGGATATTGTGTGAGATCGATACTATGCGCCTGAGACGCGGAGTAGCCGCCATCCTCATCTTTACGTTAGTACTGGTGTTTCAGCCGGTTTCATCTGTCAGCGCATTGAGTGGCATCGTCCGCGACCAAGATGGGACGCCCTTAGCGGGCGCCCAGGTGATGTTCGTTAGCGGTACAAGGTATCTAGACAAAACTGCCTCGGCGTTGGATGGAACTTACAACATCGACAGCGAGTATGAGAGCGGTAACTTGATCGTCTTCCATGACGACCCTGACACTCCCGGAGTCGACTATATCCCATACCTGGAAGAGGGTGTGGACGGCGAGGCTGAGCTTGACATAATCCTCCTCCCAGCCAGCTCCATAGTCATCGAGGGCAGCCTCATGTACGTCGACACGGAGAACCTTGCCCTCCACGCATGGTACGAGGTCATAGACGCAGACAACGAGACGCTCACTCCATCAGGCATCCCACTCGTCTACGGCTCCTTCTCAAACGGGATGAACCTATTAGAACTACCTAAGGGGCACATCGTAGTACCCTCCGAGTCCATTGTGAGGGTGGCGGTGAACAGCACGTTCCTGCTGGGCTCAAACGTGATCTCGAGAAGCTTCACGACGAGAGAGACACTCACAGCGCCTAGGGGAGGGGCAGCGGTCCTCGACGTACGAGAGTACAGCCTCCCCCTGAACCTCAGGATCGCCTCAGACGCCGAGATCGCCTTGGATGGGAGGATTGAGGAGATGAACGGATACGGGTTCTACCTCACCAAACAGGAGGGAGCCTACAGCACCGCGTCGCGGCAGGTCTCTGAGGCAAGGACCCTATACATGGATGGGCAGTACACCGAGAGCTTCGACACCCTGAAGAAGGGCTACATAACCCTGGACCACACCTTGGAGGAGCTTGACAGCATGTACAGGGACGCAAGCCTTTCCGTGTACATACTGATCACCTTCCTAGCAGCCGCGTCGCTCGTGACTGGTTACCTGCTGGCCGACGGGGTGACGCGGCTCGCCGTCGACGCAGTACTATCCGCGGGAAGCCTGGCTACGCTGTACCTGTTCTACCCGGGTTCAAGGATAATCGCGTTGAGTGACTTCGTGTCTGTCTGCGTAGCGGCCATAATAGCGCTTTCTTTACTCGGCAACATATTCCCAAGGTTTTTCAGCGTCGGCTCAGGCGGCAGGGTCCACACCAGGAACCTGATCATACCTATCTTCAGCATCGCCAAGCGCAGCCTTAGACGGCGTAAGCTGAGGTTCATCCTCACACTGGTCTCCATCGCCCTCCTGGTGATGAGCTTCGTCACGCTCACAAGCTTCTCGGAGGGGTACGGCCTCATCGAGGACACCTATGCTAAGAAGGGTGAGTGGGAGGGGGTCTCCATAAGGGAGGGATCGTGGAGCCGGAGCGAGCCAACCTTCATCCTCCTCAGCGAGACTGAGAGGGACTGGCTCACCTCCAACCCAGAGGTGGAGTACCTTTCGGCGAAAGCCGAGAACGCCCCCCAGCGTAGGCCATACATCCGGGTCCTAGGGGAGCCGGTGATGGGGGTGGTCGGCGTGGACTCGTATGAAGGCGACACCGTTAGCCTTTGGGGGATACTCCTCCAAGGCGGCCTCCCGGACGAGAACGGCGTACTAGTCCCCAGCAGCGTCGCAAACCAGCATGACTTGAGGATAGGAGACGTGATCAGTGTCTCCAGCCTCGAGCTTGAGGTGCAAGGGATCTTCAGCGAAGACGCGTTAAACGCCCTGAAGGATCTGGACGGCACCGGCTACGCTCCTGACAAGTGGGTGAACACTAACCCCGAGGGTGAGGTGCCTAACTGGGTGATACAGGATTGCGAGGGCTCGGAGGTTGTGATCATGAAAACCGAGACCGCCATCGAGCTGCCGATGGTGGGAATCCAGAGGATAGCGATGGAGCCTCGAGAAGGAGTGGAAGTCGAGGGCTTCGCGGAGAGGCTCGCGCTGGAGAGGGGGTACAGGGCGTACGCGTCGACGCCTGACCACTACGTCACGGTTAGGCTCGGCAACTACTTCGAGGGCCGCGGACTCTCCCTCATCATACCGTGGGCCATCGTCGTCCTCAACGTCGTGATCACCATGCTCAACAGCCTCTACGAGAGACGGGGCGAGATAGAGATACTATCCTCTGTGGGACTTAACCCGGCGCAGGTGTCGGGTATCTTCGTGGCGGAGGCTTTCATCACGGGGTTCATAGCGGGTGGGCTGGGGTACATCATAGGCCTCGGACTCTACAGGGGCATGGCTTACCTGAACATCGGCCTCCAGGTTCACCAGAAGGTCTCGGCTGTTTGGAGCATCGCGAGCGTAACGCTGGCTGTCTCCGCGGTCCTCACGGGTGCTTACGCGGCTCTACGCAACTCGGTGGTCATTACCCCGAGCCTGATGAGGAGGTGGAAGATAGACAGAGACTCGGGCGGCTTCCATGAACCCTACCGAATTTCGATTCCGTTGAAGCTTGAAGCCGAGGAGATAGACCCGTACATCGAGTTCATACACAGGAAGCTGAAGGGCTTGGAGAACCACTCCACTCAGGTAACGTCATCCATAAAGGTGGACGGGGTAGGCGAGGGGAGGAGGATACGTTTCATATACAAGTCCGTACAGGCCACGACGGGCAACTTCTACACGAGGAACGAGCTCAAGATAACTCAGCTGCCTAACGGGGAGTACGGGGCGTCCCTCGAGTCCCTCGGCGACCCCAACTGGGTTCACGTGGCGGGCTCCCTGATAAGAATCATGACGATGGAGTACAGCACCGAGGACAGAGATTAGCCGCGCTCTATCCTCTCGACCATACCGTCCCTCATCCAGACGATGCGGTCGCTCGCCTTGATCATCTTCAGGTCGTGGGTGGCGGCCACCAGGGTGAGTCCCCTCATCTTGTTGAGGCCGTGAAGCAGGTCTATGATCTCCATACCCGTGTTCAGGTCGAGGTTGCCCGTCGGCTCGTCGGCCAAGATTATCGCGGGGTCGTTGGCCAGCGCCCTGGCTATGGCGACGCGCTGCTGCTGGCCTGCGGAGAGCTCCGTGGGGCGGTGGTGCAGTCTCTCACCCAGCCCCACCTGGTCCAGCAGCTTCTCCGCCTTCTTCAGGCCCTCGTCGTGGGGGGTGCCCGCGAACACGGTGGGCAGGGAGACGTTCTCCAGCGCCGTCAGCACCTGTATCAGGTTGAAGCTCTGGAAGATGTACCCGATCTTCCTGCACCTGAGCCAGGCGAGCTCGTAGGCGTCCAGCTGGCTGATGTCCACGCCGTCGATGAAGACGCTGCCTTTCGTGGGCTTGTCGAGACCACCTACGAGGTTGAAGAGCGTGGTCTTGCCGCTGCCGCTGGGTCCGACGATGGACACGTACTCGCCTCGCTGTATCTCCAGTTCGACGCCGTCGAGGGCCTTCACGGTCTCGGCGCCCATCTTGTAGTACCTCTGCAGGTCACGTAGCTCTATCACGTTATCATAGCTCATATCTCAAAGCCTCCACTGGGTTAAGCTGGGAAGCCCTCCAAGCCGGGTAGAGGGTGGCCACCATGCTGAGGGCCATGGCGAGGGAGACGGACCCCACGAATATGGTCAACAAGCTGACCCTGGGGGCGTACAGCACGATGTCGAAGCCCGCTCCGAACCCGGTTATGACAATCGCCGAAGCCAAGCCGATGGAGAAGCCGACGAGCCCACCCACCAGGCCCTGGTAGAAGCTCTCCACCAGGAACAGCAGCACTATGTGCCTGTCGAGGGCGCCGAGGCACTTCATGGTGCCTATCTCCCTGTACCGCTCATAGACGGCTATCAGCATGGCGTTGGTGATCCCGACGATGGAGACCACGAGGGCGACGGCGCCGAGCCAGTACTGGTACGACTCGACGGCGACTTGGCCTCCTCCCAGCCTGGCGCTGGTGGAGTAGAGAAGGTCGGAGATCACCATGGTGGTGTAGAAGCTCAGGCCGAGGGCGATGGAAGCGATGTTGATGAGAGACCGGTCAAGCCTACGTCTGATGTATCCGCGGCCGAGCCTTATGGCGTCCATCAGCGTGAAATGTACCCGCCCCGGGGCTTCCTTGTTCATCTTCATACCCAGTGATCGCTCATGAAATAAAAACTCTGCATCTTCAATGAGTTTATTACGGCGCCGAGGAACCCCTAGGTGTATGGATAAGCTGGGGGGTCTCGTCGAGATAATGAGGCCGGTGAACTCCGTGATGCTGGGGCTGGCCATAGTCGTCGGCGCAGCCGTGACGGGGGGCGCGTCGATTCTGGGATCGCCCCTGACGCTTGTCCTCTCCTTCGTCACCGGGTTCTGTATGACGGGGGCGGCCATGGCGATCAACGACTACTATGACAGGGAGATCGACGCCGTAAACGAGCCGGGGAGACCCATACCCAGCGGCAGGGTGACGCCGGGCGAGGCGGTCGCGCTCGCCGCAGCCCTGAGCGTCGTCGGGCTCGGGGCCAGCTACACGATATCTTTGAGCGTCACGCTGGTGGCTGCGTTCAGCTGGGTCGTCATGATGCTATACTCGGCCTGGGGTAAACGGACGGGCTTCCCCGGGAACCTGATGGTCAGCGCCTGCATAAGCCTCCCGTTCATATTCGGGGGGTTGATCACCGGGTCAATTTTATCCAGTCTGTACTTCAGCCTCATGGCGTTCCTAAGCAACACCGGGAGGGAGGTCACCAAGGGCATCGTGGACGTAGAGGGAGACAGGGGCGCGGGCGTCAACACCGTCGCCGTCTCGAAGGGCCCGAGGACGGCGAGCGTCGTCGCGTCGGCTTTCTACGTGGCAGCGGTTGTCTCGTCTTTAATACCTCCCGCTTTGAGACTCGTCTCAGCTTGGTATTACCCGTTCGTGGCCGTTACGGACCTGGGGCTTCTCTACAGCACCTACAGTTTAATCAATGAGCCTACCCGAGAGAACAGCAGAGCCGTAAAAAACAGGGTCCTGTATCTGATGTTGGTTGGCTTGGTGGGGTTCGCCGCAGGCAGCCTGCTGTGAGATACCTGGATGAGAATTGGGTTCAAGGAGTATATGTTGAAGACGGGTTTACCTCGATGAGAAGGCTACCCGCTCGACCTCCTGCTTCCGACGGATCGCGAAGTTGTTGCCTTCGTTGTTGGCGGCGCCGATGAGCTGATCCGCGACGATCTCCTCAAGGGTCTTACGGTTGCCGAAGGACTGCTCCTTTATGCCGCGCCCTATGAACCGCAGGGCGATGTCGATGCGCCTCTGGGGGCTTATGTCCACGGCGAGCCTGTAAACGACGCCTCCGTACCCGATGCGGGTGGTGTCCTCGTTGGGCGAGACGTTCTCGACGGCTCTCACGAGCACCTCGACGGGGTTTCTCCCGGTCTTCAGGTGTATTATCTTGAAAGCCGTCCGGACGCTGTTAGTGATTCTGCTCTTATCGCCGCCGCTGGACCCAGGCTTTATGAGGCTGTTGATGAAACGCTCCACTATGTTGAGCCTGCTCTTCCTGAACTTGCGTGCCTCGTGTCTGCCGCCGCTGTGGGGGAGCCACACCGGTTCCAGGTTCAGGTAGCGCTTCAGGCCGATGTCGCGGACGTCGATGCCCTCGAAGCTCCACTCGCCGAAGAGCTTGATTCCCTCGTCCTGTACCTGTGCTTCGTCTTCGCTCATTCTACCACTTCGTGAGTGCAGTGACTTTGAAAGGGTTACCTAAATAAAAGCATTGCCGACACCCGGGCAGGCTTTAAATCGGAGTGACCGAGCATGATAGCCATCATGTGGCTCAAGGGTTACTCGACCTCTTACTACTTGTTATGCGTCGTGGCCTTCCTCTCCATGCTCAGCATCATGGTGACTAACCCGATTCTTTCGCTGTTCGCCCAGGACATCGGGGCCACCGGCGTATGGATAGGGTACGCCGTCTCAGGCTACTGGATCAGCAGGGTGGTGCTCGAGATACCGAGCGGCTACGTTTCGTCGAAGTTTGGCTACTACAAGCCCATGGTCTTTGGGCTCGCGCTGACCGTGATGGGGAACATCATGCTGGTCTTCGTGAACAACCCTGTACACCTGGTTTTCGTCAGGGCGGTGAATGGATTCGGGGCGCCCTTCTTCTTCGCGGTCTCCATGACATTCATCGTGAACCTGTTCGGAGCCGAGAGACGCGGCACGGCGATGGGGGTCTTCCAGGGGATAGAGTTCATAGGTACAATCATCGGCTCCGCGGTAAGCGGAAAGCTCGTGCAGGAGCTCGGCTGGCAGGGCGGGTTCGTAGCCGCCTTGGCGCTCTCGGTCGCCGCCCTGCTGCTATTAGTCGTCCCTCCCCACATCAGGAGGGAGACCGTTCGGGGGCCGACGAGTAAACCGCTGACCATGGGAGAGGTCGTCGGTGTACTGAGAAACAAGACGCTGATGATAATGGCGGCCGCGACCCTGGCCGAGTTCATAATGACCAACGGGTTGATCATAACTATAGTCCCTCTTTTCGCGAGGGGGACCCTCGGATTCAGCCTCGCAGACGTGGGGTACGTTATGGGCGCCCGTTCGCTGGGCTTCGTCGTCGCCATGTTCACGATGGGCTCGATCTCGGACAGGGTAGGTAGGCGCCCGGTGCTAATGTTCGGGTTGACGGCGACCGCTATCCTGGTCGTGGTGATGAGCTTCTTCTCGACGTTCTTCACCTTAGCCGCCGTGATATGCATAATAGGCTTCACTTCGGGGGCGATATGGATAATGGGCCCAGTGATCTCCGCGGAGGCGGTGGACCCGTCGCAGCGCGGGGCGGCGATAGGCGCCTACAGGACGTTCTTCGACCTCGGATCTGTGATAGGGCCCATACTCATGACCGCGGTCATGACCGACTACGGCGTCAAGTATTGCTTCTACATCGCCGCGGCTCTGCTGCTAGTAAACGTGCCGCTGACCTCCCTGATCGATGAGACAGGGAAAACTGGGGACGCCGAGATAGCCCATTAAAAGTATTGATGCTCAGCGCATCTGCTTCTGGACTTTGCCTAGAACCAGGAGCTTCAGGGGCGTACCGTTGACGGCGCTGACCTTGAACCTTACGCCGGGGATGTCGCCCATGGACCTTGACCGTGGTCCGTGGATGCCCTCGATGGTGACCTCGTCGTGCTCGTCCACGTAGTTGAGGGCTCCATCTCCAGGGAGGAACGCCGTGGCGAGCTTACCGTTCTTTATGAGTTGTATCCTGACGCATTTACGGATGGCGCTGTTAGGCTGCTTGCTCTCGATGCCCACCTTCTGGAGGACGATGCCCCTACCCATGGGGGCGCCCTCGAGGAGGTCCTTCTTCTCTAAACGCCTCTTCAGCCTCAGCGTGTAGTCCTTGCTCTTGTACCTCATCTTCTTGCGGACGTTCTTGTTCCTGCGTGCAGAGTACAGGCCGTTTGCCATTTGATTCTCCACCACTCCGATGCGGGGAACCCCTTTAAACTTTACGCATTTAGGCTGTTTGAAGCGAATTTCTGCCCATTTCATGTGCATTATGGAACGTGAGACGCGTTTTCATGTATTTAGCCTAACATTTTTATTCTGCATATAGGTTGAAGGTGTAGGAGAATTAAGAGATGAGCAAGAGGGATAAACCTCACATCAACCTGATCATCATCGGCCACGTAGACCACGGGAAGTCCACGAGCATCGGACACCTGTTCTACAGTGCAGGCGCGATCTCGGAGAAGCAGCTGAGGGACTTTGAGGCGGAAGCCGAGGCACTCGGTAAAGGCTCGTTCAAGTACGCTTGGGTCCTCGACAAGCTCAAGGAAGAGCGTGAGAGAGGCCTGACCATAGACCTCGCCTTCTACGAGCTGGAGACGAGGAAGAACGTCTTCACCGTCATCGACGCTCCCGGCCACAGAGACTTCGTCAAGAACATGGTGACCGGCGCGAGCCAGGCAGACGGAGCCATACTAATGATCTCCGCGAAGAGGGGAGAGTATGAGGCCGGTACAAACCCCGGCGGACAGACACGTGAGCACGCCTTCCTTGCCAAGACCCTGGGAGTGAACCAGATGGTCGTTGCGGTCAACAAGATGGATGACCCCAGCGTCGACTGGAGCGAGCAGAGGTACGAGGAGGTCAAGGACGGCATCACCAGGCTCCTCAAGATGGTCGGCTACGACCCATCCAAGATCAGCTTCGTGCCCACCAGCGGCTGGACAGGCGACAACCTCGTCGAGAAGAGCGACAAGATGCCATGGTACAAGGGCCCAGCCCTGCTGGAGGCTCTCGACACGTTCGAGCTGCCCCCCAAGCCCACTGACAAGCCTCTACGGATCCCCGTCCAGGAGGTATACACGATCAGGGGCGTCGGCACGACTCCGGTCGGCAAGGTCGAGACAGGCATACTGAAGCCAGGCGACGACGTCATATTCATGCCGAGCGGCGAGAAGGGCAAGGTCAACAGCATCGAGACCCACTACACCAAGATCGACAGCGCCGGTCCGGGCGACAACATCGGCTTCAACGTGAAGGGCATAGAAAAGGACAAGCTCAGGCGAGGAAACGTCGCGAGCCACCTCAAGACCCCGTGCAGCGTAGCCAAGGCCTTCAAGGGGAGGATATTCATCATCCACCACCCGACGGCCGTCGGCGAGGGATACACCCCGGTGCTGCACCTGCACACCGCACAGGTCGCCGTGAAGTTCGACAAGCTGCTCGCGAAGCTGGACCCCAGGACGGGGCAGACCATCGAGGAGAACCCGGCATACCTGAGGACCGGTGAGGCCGCCGTCGTACGCTTCGTGCCTCTCCAGCCCACGGCTATGGAGAACTTCAAGGACTTCCCGCAGCTTGGCCGGTTCGCGCTCCGTGACATGGGCACCACCATAGGCGCCGGCATAGTCATGGAGATCGAGACGTAAGCCTCTACCCCTTTTTTAGCAACCTTTAAGTTCTGACTCTCACGTAATCACGGGGAACCAGTATGGCGCGGCGTGCGAGGATCAAGCTGACGAGCACAGACACCGATAAGCTGGAGGGCGTCTGCGACGAGATCAAGGACATCGCCAAGAGGATCGGTGTGAAGATCGTGGGCCCGATACCGTTGCCGACGAAGAAGCTGGTGGTTCCCACGAGGCGGACGCCATGCGGGGACGGGAGCGACACGTGGGACAGGTATGAGATGCGTGTGCATAAGCGCCTCATCGAGATTGACGCGAGGGACCGGGTGATGCGGAGCATCATGAGGATAAGGGTGCCCAACGAGGTCTACATCGAGATGGAGATCCGTTAGGGTCTTTTCTGCTGGGTTTAGCCGGGTAGCTGGGTTTAGGTTGTTTAGGCTTGTGTCAGGTTACTTGGTATAATGGGAAAAAAATTTCTGGGCCGGTTGATGGTTGCGTGAAGCGTCTGAGGGTGCGTTTCTGTGTTCGGTGGATGACACTTTTGTATATGTTTGGATCATAAAGGGGTGTTTCTGGGGCTGCTTTCGGTTGAAGGGGCTTGGATTCGCCTTTTCTCGTATACCCCCCCTCCCCCTATGGATATGGGTGTTTACGAGAGGCTTGGCTGATCGATTTTTCTTGGTTACAAGGAATAAATGATTTTCAATATCTGCTTCTTTATGAGTCTAGTGGATGATAGGTAGGGATATGTAAGAGCTGTATTTTTTATTTCTATGAACCGTGGCTATGGCTCCTGACACGTCCCGGGATTCGTAGTTGTCTTTATCAGCACACGCCAAAGCTAATCGAATGCGGTGGCCCTCATCAAAGACGTTAGAGACCGGCAGTAAGTCAAAGATAAGCTCAATTGGTTCATCCACAAGAGGTAAAACGTCTTCTCGGTGGCTTCGATGATATGGAAGACCCATGTACTCGTAGGGTGGTTCAGATAAGGCTCTATGGGATGTTCGGAGCACACCTTCAGACAGGTAATGGGAATATCCCTCCCCGTCCACTTCTTCTAGATAAGCGTAGAAATCTAGGTCACTCGTCGGAGACTTCACCCAGAGATGCAGCATAGGGTGTCCTGTCACCTCTACGCCGTGCTCAAGTGGCTGCGTTGTGTACGTGAGGGACTTTGAATCGTTCTCCGTCATGTCAGGGTACTTTATCGGGCCTCCGTATCCATTCGTCCACCTGGTCGCTTTTCCAGTGGTTGTTGTACAGTCGACGGCGTACTCGTCATACCCAGTCGAGGCATTTGAAGGATCAACTCTTAGGGTTCCATCGTTGACCGAGGAGACGCTGCCCGAAGGGCCTTCACGAAGATAATACGGGACACGCGACTCTTTCGACAACGGCCACCGTGTGCTTGTTCTCCAGGCGTCGTCCTTTGGCGCGCCCATCGTATAGTAGTTTATTGGTGGCTCGTCCATGATCCCGTTCTCTATCCCTTTGAGCCAGTGATCGTACCATCGAAGCATCTCAGCGAAGTGGAACTCAAATATCTCACCGAAACCCTGTTTATATCCCAGAAGCGGAGCAGTCATCTCCTCCCAGCTTGGTGTATGCATCCACCCCGCACTATGAGACCAGGGTGCCATGAGTATCCTTTGTGGGACACGTAGATTGTTGAACCAAGCCAGCTGGTCCCTTGGCCATAGGTCAAACCACCCGGCGATATGGTATACAGCTACGCCGGATTTGTTGATGCCTTCGATGTATCTATTTATGCTCCATTCAATCCACGGCTTTTCACCTTCAAGGACACTGTCTCGATAGGGGATTTTCTGAATCACTTCGATAAGATCGATGCTAGATTGATGTTGAGCAACTGCTTCGCCTGCCATTGATCCATCATGATCCTCGTCTACCGGGACGGGTATTTTCATCTTATCCAATACTTGACTCCGTTTTAACCAGAAAGTGACGAACTCTTCCCTGTATGCCCCTCCAGGCTTTATAGTCGAGTATATGTCGAACATCGCCATCTCCGGTATTATTGCTTTCAAGTGTGGGGGGGCTTTACCCGCAACCATGTACTGGGTGATACCGCTGTAGGAAAGGCCGTACATCCCTATGTTTCCGTCGCACCATGGCTGGCGTGCAAACCATTCGGTTACGTCGTATCCGTCTTGCGCCTCCTCTGGAAGGAATTCTCCCCTACGTGTGCCATACGATGCGCCTGCTCCTCTCGTATCTACTATGGCGAGTATGTAACCGTGGTTAAGCAGCCTCTTCAAGAAGGGGAATTCCCACCTGAGGCTGATTTCCCCGTTTTCGTTGTATGATACTCTATGGTAGCGTGTAAGGCTCCATATCAACGGTAAAGGTTTGTCAGCTACGACACCATTCAATGTAGGTAGGTATATTTCGGCTGCTAGTCTGGTTCCGTCGCTGACAGTGAGGTATTTCGATACACGTTTGTATCCATCATATACCTCATTGGAGTATCCCTTATACTCACCTAGCCTAGAGACAAGGTTTTTATTAACCATAACCTCTCACTGTTATTATTACTTAAAAGATGATAAAATCATCGGCGGCGTTGTAGTCTTTACTTGTGGCATGATTATAATTCTGTCAACCTATAAAATCGAGAATGTATATCCATCATATATAGTTATTATGAGAAATTCAATATCCTTGTTACATGGAATAAGCGTTTTTCGGGGCTGATCCTGCTGGTGGTCAGATCTGTTTTTTACTTTGTTCTTCCGTCTGACTTGGTTTTTTGGACTCCTTGGACCCGCGTGGTGAGCCACCCGATCTCGGCGTCGGGGACGCTGTCGAACTCGGGGACGTAGGGCTTGATGTCGAGGAGGGGTGTGCCGTCCAGCATGTCCACGTCTCTTATGTGGAGGGTGGCGCCCTCGACTCTGTCGAGCCTGACGACTGATATGCCTATGGGGTTGGGTCTCCCTGGTATCCTGGTTGCGAAGGCGCCGCGTTTCATGTTGTCCATGTAGGGCTGGACGTGGAGGCTGTAGCCGTCTGTCCTGTGGAAGTGGTAGACGAGGATGATGTGGCTGAACCCGTCGAGGTCCTTGAGGCCGTCGACGTACTTAGGGTCCAGCTCTATCCTGCCTCTTATGTCTCTTGCGCCGGCGGGCTGTATGGGGGTGCCCTTCTTCTCCTTGTATGGTGTCTTGATCACCCCGATGGGCTCGTACTGTACCATGGTTTAGAATGTCCATGAGTATAGAAAAAATGTATACCAGCCCGCTAACAGATTTAGAAGAGGATGCTGAGGCAGGTGAGCGCCCCGTCACATTTCTGTATCTCCGATACGTCGAGGCTGACGACCTCGAAACCCACCTCCTTGACCATCTGCTGGGCGGTGTCGTAGCCCTCCGCCATGAGCACCGTGTCCCCGACGGCCAGCGTGTCCGCCGCGTACTCGTCCTCGGCCGGCGGCACCAGCATCTGGAACCCCTCCAGCGCCGGGTGGCGGCAGTACCTCTCGGTCGCCATCATGACGCCTCTGCCCAGGTAGGTGACGTAGCTCTTCAGGTGCATTATGCCGGGGTCGAAGATGGTGGAGACCGGCACCCCCAGCCACTCCTGCATCTGGGCGACGCCCTCGGGGTTGGTCCTGTCGGTGACGCCGCAGATCAGCTTCCCCTCCGCGTGGACCACGTCGCCGCCCTCGATGGTCGCCGGCTCCATGGCCCACTTCACGGGCATGAGCTCCTCAAGCGCCGCGGCGACGCCGGGCTGCTCGCCCCTTCTGCTGGGCTTCGCCATCCTGCATATCAGCGCCTTCCCGTTCTCGACGACGGCGTTATCCTCGACGAAGCATGAGTCTGGGTGGGCGTCGTCACGGGGGACCCTGATGACCTCCAGCCCCAGCTCCTCCAGGGTCCCACAGTAAACGGCGTGCTGCTCCCTGGCCTTCTTGAGGTTGACGGTGTGGTGCAGGGGGTGGGTGCTGAGGCACCCGGTGTAGCTGTCGCCGGGCTCCTTGACGATCGCGTGTCTAGGCTCCATGGGGAAGGGTCTTCTCGCCACGCTTTTAACGGTTAGCTCAGTTACCTTTAATTTCATCCGAGACACTGTTAACTGATTCAAGTTGACCGAGGAACTGTTCAAGGTGCTCAGAGGCTTCATGTCGGCCCCCGCCGTCACGGGCTTCGAGGAGCAGAGACGAAAACTCATCGTGGAGGAGTTCAGCAGGCACTGCGACGTCATCGAGGTGGACGTCATGGGGAACGTCATAGGCACCATGGGCGACGCGGAGAGGTCTGTCATGCTGGCGGGCCACTACGACCAGCTGGGCTTCATGATCAAGTACGTGGACGACGACGGCTTCGCCGCGTTCACCAACGTGGGCGGCTGGGACAAGCGCGTCGCCTACGGCACACGAGTCAAGATATGGGTCGGCGACGGTCCAGAGGACTACCTCGTTGGAGCCATCGCCGTGAAGGCGGCCCACCTCACGGACGAAAAGGAGCGAGACAAGAGCCCCGAGCTCAAAGACATGCTCATCGACTTCGGCGCCAAGAGCCGGGAGGAGGCCGAGAAGATGGGCGTCAAACCCGGGGTCGTGTGCACCCCCTACCTCGACGTAACCTACCTGGGCAAGGAGGGTAGCGACATGATCGTGGGACCCGCCTTCGACGACATCTGCTGCGTCGCCGGCCTAGTCGAGACCATGAAGATACTGAAAAAGGACCCTCCCAAGAAACTTAAGATCCATTTCGTGGCCACCGTTCAGGAGGAGGTGGGCCTAAGGGGAGCCACCATCGCGGCGTACAACCTGAACCCGTGGGCGGCCATAGCGACGGACGTGACCCACGCCGTCGCCCCAGGAGTCAAGGCAAACCAGGTGGGGGGCATAGAGCTGGGGAAGGGTCCCGTGGTATCGCTGGGAGCCAACTTCACCCGCGCCCTATGGGAGATGATGGAGAAGGAAGCAGAGAAGGCCGGGATACCCTACCAGAGGACCGGCGTCCCGGCCCGCAGCGGCACGGACGCGTGGGCCATACAGGTCGAGCGCGGCGGCACCATCTGCGGCCTCATCAGCATGCCCAACAGGTCCATGCACAGCCCCAACGAGGTCATAAGCCTCACAGACCTGAAGAACCTGGGAAAGCTGATGGCTGTAACCGTTAAGGCCCTGGACGAATGCGACCTACGACACACCGTCGAGGTCTTCCGCAGGTAACCTTTTTTATCCCATGAGCTGCCTGAGCCGCCAGAAGTAGCCAATGAAGAACAGCGCGGTGTAGAACCCGAACCCGGATAGGAAGCCGACCATGAAGTACTTGTGATGTAGCTCCAGCTTCATGGTTTCAGGCAGCAGCGAACGAATATAGAGGCTTTATTGGGTGCTGATCAGGAACTAGCTGAAGTCCTGGGCCAGGTATACCCTGCCATCGTCAGACGCCACGCCTATGCTTACTCGGCTGTAATCCTTGTTCAGTACGTTGTCGCGGTGGCCCCAATCGTAGTCGGCGTCGTCGTACACCATCTGGTACATCATGAGCTGGAGCGCGTCCTCCATCTCGAACTCCTCCTTAGATGTATGGTACTTGATGTTCTCTCCCGTGGTGCCCGGGAGCTCAGGGTTGTGTTTGAACTCCCCCGTCTCCACCTAAAAAAACGAATCCGTTTAAAACTTTACCAAGGAATCATCCAGATTGGTGATATATTCCAGAAGGGATCGACCGTATATGATTATAAAAACGCGGTCTTATAGGTTGAATTTATTTTATACTGTGGCTTTTATTGGGTGAGGCTGGCTACCCGTTTTGAAGGCATCTAGAATGTTGGGCATAGTCATCATGATTATACAGCTTGTAAGCGTAATTGGGTTCACAGCCGGGTTTCACACCATATTCGAGGTATACAACACTGCCATCCTAGGGGGAGCAGGTGAAGGCACCCAAATCGAGATGATAGATCCCGTAGTAATCCCCTACAGCATCTCTCCCAGGAACCACGGCTACCTCGAGGCAGAGCTGACGGTGACTCTCAGCCTCGTCGCGGAGGGGGAAGAGGTGATAGCCACAGAATCCATGGAGGTGACGATACCGCCGGGGGAGCAGGTCTCTTTGGACCTCGAGCTGACGATTCCGCTAAGCACCGCGCAGGAGTATCTGGGGGAGGGCTCGAACGCGGAGTGGGTGTTGGAGCTGGGGATCACCACCCTCTACGACCTCGTCAGTTTCTCGAACATCATAACCATGTCGGGAGTAGCCCAGTGATGTCGGCTAAAAAGACCCGCCCCATCATCTCCGCGATCATCACACTCATACTCTTCGTGGTCGTTCCCTACATGCTACCCGAGTACATCCCCCCTGATGTCAACCAGTTGATCGCTGAATCACAGATCGACCTGGACTGGTTCCTGAACCAGATCATGCTGGTAGGCGCCGTCACGGCCGCCATAACGCTGGTGAAAGGGCTCGCGGGTAAGACCAGCTCCGTCTGGCTGCTAGCCGCACTCGCCCAGAACGTATCGAGCCTCGTCTTCACCCTGATACTGCTTGGAGCAGGCGACATAATGAGCCTCGGCGTCGTAGAGTTAACCATGGACGCGGAGAACGCCACGAACTACATCACGATGAACATGCGCGTCCTCGTCTACCTGAGCATAGAAGTCGTCGCCCTCAGCATGATCCGATCTTACCTTCGGTGGAGAGAAGCCCGCATAGAGGCCGCGCCCCCGGGAAGAATCCCGGCATAGCATATCAAACATTTTTACGGGATCGATACACACGGATAGGCATGACCATAAGGGTCGCCGTGAGCGGAATCCCCCGCGGATACCAGTTCCCCAGGCCCGACGGGAACTGGCTTCAGGAGAGACACCGGAGAAGGATACTGGAGACGAGCCCAGACGTCGAGCTCATCGAGGTACCAGCAGACAGGGTGAAGGGCGGCGAGGAAGCCGAGGTGGGGCTCGCCGAGGGAGGCAACAGGACCCACTACCCCGGTGAGCTCGACTGGGAGGACTACCAACGCTTATTCACGCCCAGCCTCAGGTGGGTGCAGCTCTGCAGCACGGGGTTCAGCGACAACATCATCCCAGAGATAATCGACGGCAGGGTGACGCTCACAAACGCGCCGGGCCTCCACACCGTCCCCATAGCGGAGAGCGTCGTAGCCGCCATGCTGGACCACGCCAAGAACCTGAAGCAGAGACGCGTAGACCAGGAAGCCCACCTGTGGACCCAGCTGAAGAACGACGAGCTCTACGGACGCACCGTGCTCCTCATCGGCCTCGGCAACATAGGGAGACGCGTGGCCGGACTCTGCAAAGCCTTCGACATGACCGTGATAGGGACCAAGAGGAGGGTTGAACCCGTGCCATGCGTGGACAGAGTATTCCCCATGGAAAAGCTCCGCGATAACCTTCCGGAGGCAGACTACGTCGTGGTGGCTGCGCCCCTCACCCCTGAGACCGAGCACATGCTCAGGGAGGCCGAGTTCAAGGCCATGAAGCCCTCGGCCTACTTCATCAACGTGGGCAGAGGCAGGATAGCCCACGAGCCCAGCCTACTGAGGGCGCTACGGGAGAACTGGATGGCCGGCGCCTACCTGGACGTATTCGAGGCGGAGCCCCTCCCCGCGGATCACCCCCTCTGGGACATGGGCAACGTCTTCATTGTGCCCCACGACAGCCACAGCAGTCCGTACATCGGTGACAGGGTCGTGGGCATCTTCTGCGACAACCTCCGCCGCTACGTGGACGGTGAACCCCTTCTCCATGTCTGCGACCCCGAGCGGGGATACTAGCATTTTTTAGTCGCCCGTCCAAATATATTGAATCTCACAGGGGTTCCAGAGTTGACTGTACACGCCATAGTACACGGTGACGACGTCGACGGCCTGACCTGCGGCGCCTTCCTGCGGCGCCTCACGGGCTGCGACGTGTACATGGCCAACTACGACAACCTGGAGCACGCCCTCGGCAGGGTGACGCCGCCGGTGAAGACGCTGTACATCTGCGACCTCAACATCAGGGAAGCCCTCGTGTCTGACCTCATGAGGATCAGGGAGTTCGCCGACGTCAACATAATAGACCACCACCAGATGAGCGACGAGCTGATGGCGCGGCTCCGTGATGCCGGCATCAGCGTGGTCCTCGACACGAGGGACTGCGCCGGCGTGCTGGTCTACGACGTGTTCAGGGAGGAGCTGGGCCAGGGGGCGGCGAGGATCGCGGCCTACGCCGCCATCTCAGACATGTTCGAGGACGGGCCCCTCGGCAGCCGTATACTCGCGAAGATAGACCTCAAGTTCGCGCAGCACGAGGCCCAGATTCTTACCCACGCCCTCAGCATGAACCAGACGATAGAGTTCAAGAGGGTGATCCTCGACGAGCTCAGCAGGTACGGCTACCCCCACAGGATACCCGGAGCCGTGGAACTGGCCGTCCAGTGCCTGGAGGAGATGACGGGGATGAAGGAGAAGATCTCCGCCGAGGCCGTGCCTGTGGGCCATCGCCTGGCTCACATGGCGGCTGTGAACGAGTACAGCACCGGGGGCATCGCCAACCTCATCATCGACACCCTGGGCGTCGACGTGGGCGTCAGCTACAAGGAGAACGGCGAATACGTCAACGTGAGCCTCCGCGGCGAGCTGGGGCTACCCGAGCACCTAGGCGACATATCCAGGGACCTCGGCGAGAAGTACGGCGGCTTCGGCGGAGGCCACCAGAGGGCCAGCGGCGTCAAGATCCCCAAGGAGCATCTGGAGGCGTTCCTAGCGGGCCTCGCCGAGATCTTCAGCTAGACCCACACGCCGCCGCCACTCCACCCTTCTACGCAGATTCTTCACCTTCTCCTCCAGGCTCTCCAGCCTACCGGGGTCGAAAGGCACCCAACGCGGCTCCTCGCCTTCGACGCCGTAGAGATCCCTGGCTCTGCATATGGTCACCCTGCACTCCCTCTCAGCCCCCGGCTCGTCGGAGCAGGTGAGGCTGTTCATGGCGCGGGCGAGCCG
This sequence comes from uncultured Candidatus Bathyarchaeia archaeon, assembly GCA_964499305.1. Lineage (GTDB taxonomy): Archaea > Thermoproteota > Bathyarchaeia > TCS64 > TCS64 > RBG-16-57-9. Next base: position 20,609 of record CAZCKR010000017.1, read on the forward strand.
GATGAGCCTCACCCTGTTTAGGGGGTCGTCGAGGCCATAGTACTCGGCCGAGGCGTAGCGGATCTCCTTCTCCCTACCCGTGTCGCTGTAGAGGGTGTGCCGCTCGCCGTCCAGCGTCTTCACCACGGGGTGGAATATGCGCTGATGGACGCGGAGGTTGATCCTCCGCCCCTCGTAGACGACTGGCAGCCCCTTCTTGGCAGGCACCCTACTCCCTCTGGATGCGTCCCCGGGCGGCGTGGACCGCCTCCACGAGCCGGGTGTACGCCTTCATCGGGTCGTCGCTAGCCACTATGTAGCTTCCAGCGGCCACCACGTCGGCGCCCATCTCGACGGCCATGGCGGCGGTCTCCGGGTTCATGCCGCCGTCAACCTCGATGACTAGCTCCCCATCCATGGCCCTGAGGGCCTCGACCTTCTTGAGGCACCGTGGAAGGAAGCGGGAGCCGTACCTCCCCGGCTGCACAGTCATCACGAGGACCCCGTCGAGCCTCGAGAGGTGGGGCGCCACTGCGTCCACAGGCGTGTCCGGGTTAATAGCCAGAAACGTCCCCAGCCCATGGTCCCCTGTTACACTGATCGCCTCCGGGACGTCCTCCACAGCCTCGACGTGGATTATCGCCGTCTCGGCCTTCCCGACGAGCCCACTTATACGCCTCAAAGGGTCCTCCACCATTAGGTGGGCCTGGTACCTTGGGCCTGTGGGCAGCTTGTAGTCGAAGTCGAGCGACCTGCCGGGTACGAACCCGCCGTCCATCACGTCCAGCATAATGTGGCCTGCGAACCCTGTGACCCTGTCGAGCCTCTCGTCGAGCTGCCTCTGGTCCCCGGCTATTATAGCTGGCAATACCTCTGTCGCTGCTCCTCCCCTCCTCAATATGGCTGCACTAAGGTTTTTGATTTTTTTCCTTCGCTGAACACGTCACTTTGTTTCTGTGACGATTATAACGTCCCATATTGTTGTGACGATGATCTGGTTAGTTAAAGTCTTGAATAACATCCCCAGCTTTATCAGATACAATTTAATTATAACCGTGCTTAATCAAAAAACACCCACACAGAGACACATCTAATAACTGCCTATTCTGGCAGAGACATTTTATATGCAAAAAGAATTATCTATATTTAAACATCATAACCACAGTGACATAGAGTTTAGATCAAGGAAGCAGCGAAGCTGCGTGGAGGGGGAGAGGTGGAGAAGAGGAAGCCCATAAAGATACTTCATGTCGACGACGAGGGCTCCCACCTAGAGTTCACGAAGATATTCCTCGAGGAGCTGGACGAGGAGGTCGTCGTCGACTCGGTCACCAACCCCGAGGAGGCCATCAGGCTCCAAGAGAAGAACAGCTACGACTGCATAGTCAGCGACTACAAGATGCTCTCCATGGACG
>CAZCKR010000018.1:0-6571 GCA_964499305.1 uncultured Candidatus Bathyarchaeia archaeon
ACCATGGGCACGTAGCCCTGTTTGATGTAGTCGCTGATGATCGTGCCGACGTACTCGACCTTGACGCCCAGCTCATCGATCTTTTCGCTGATGTTCTCACGGTCGCTGATGGCCTTGCAGGCGAAGGCTTCGCCCAGGCTCGCCACCTCGATGGCGGCGCTTGCGACGTCCGCGTCCTCGACCATGAGCTGCTCGCTGGGGCCGAAGTAGACCACCTTCACGTCTCCGAGCCAGCCCCGCTTCAACGCGTTCTTGGCGTACATGAGGCCCGTGAGCGCCTTGGCCTTGTCTCCCGTCGCTATGATGACTAATAGCTTGTCAGTCATAGAATCTAGGAATGCTCCTGTGTGGGGCGATAAAAACTATTAGGTGACCCTTGCGCCGTCGGCGATGGGGTTGTCCGTGGTGAGGAGCGCGAGGTCGCCTTCCTTCGTCTCGGCGGCGAGGAGCATGCCGTAGCTCATCTGGCCGAATATCTTGGCCGGCTTCAGGTTCATGACGACCGCTATGCGTTTCCCGGTGAGCTCCTCCGCGGTGTAGTAGTCTACCAGGCCCGTGACTATCTGCCGGACCTCGTCTCCCATGTCCACTTGGAATGTGTAGAGCTTGTCCGAGTCCTTCACCTTGACGCACTCCTTGACGGTGCCTATGCGTATGTCAAGCTTCTTGAAGTCCTTGAAGGATACCTGTTCACTCATTTCGATACACTGGCTCATTTCATTTCGGCTACTTTTAAGCCTAGCCTATTTGAGGTAGCTACGGGCGATCCTTGCGTATATCTCGCTGACCGGGGGCAGCCACTCCAGCTTGACGTGCTCGTTGGGGCCGTGGGCGTTTCCACGCTGGGGGCCGATGTGGATGCACTCGATGCCCTGCTCCCCTTGGAATATGTTGGCGTTGGTGATGCCGTAAGCGTGCTCGTAGAGCGGCGGCCGACCCATGACCTCCCTGTAGACGTCGTCTAGGGTCCTCATCAGCGGCTCGTCCTTCGCCGCCGTGTAGGGCTCGTACCGGGGGGGCTTGACCCCTACCTCGACCGTTGATTTAAGGTTCAATTCCTTGACGAGCCTCTCCATGTCGTCCAGCGCGTACTGGATGCTCTCCCCCGGCACGAGAAGCCTGTTCACCTCGAACCTGGCGCTCTCAGGCACCACCACGCTGTATTTGGTGTAGCCTCCCTCGGTCTTTAGCGTGCAGACGGTGCCGGTGCCGAAGTCCTAGTGTTTCACGAGCTTGAGCTGGTCTAGGTTGGCGATTATCCTGGCGGCGTCCTCCACGGCGTTTACGCCGAGGTGTGGCCTGAACCCGTGGGCCGCCTTCCCCTTCACCTTCACGTTGTACAGTATCTTGCCTGTGAGCCCCAGGGGGATGGGCTTGGTCTCGTCGCCGCAGTAGCTGTAGGTAAGCACGACGCCGTCCAGGCTCCTCCACTTGGGGTCCTCCATCATGGCCCAGGCGCCGATGTCCGTGGCCTCCTGGTCCACGACGCCGCTGAAGCTGAGCTCGCCCCTGAACTCTACACCGCTGTCGGCTATCGCCTTGATCATGTTGAGGCTGCAGGCGATGCCTGTCTTCATGTCGCAGGCGCCGCGTCCGTAGAGCTTACCGTCCTTGATGACGGCCTTGAAGGGATTGGTGTCCCAGTCGTCCCCCGCCGGGACCGTGTCCGTGTGAGCGTTATAGTTGAGGCGTCTGCCTGGTCTACTTCCTTTCATTACGCCGTAGACGTTGGGTCTCCCGTCGGCGACGTACTGGAGCTCTGTCTCCATTCCGTAGCTCTCCAGCTTCTCTTGGATGTAGAGAGCCAGCGCCTCCTCGTCCCCCGTGACCGACGGGATTGCTATCATCTCCTCGGACAGCCTCACCGTATAGCCGTCGTCGAGGAACCTGAGAACGTCATCGATCATGGGCTTGAGTATGATGGATGCGGGCTTTAACGTAATTGGTGGAGGCTAGCCCCCGAGGAACTTGTCCGCCATCAGGGCGTAGACCTTGCTCACGGGGGGCAACGAGTCTAGGAGGGTGTACTCGTTCTTCTGGTGTGCCCCGCCCGGGAACGGGCCGAGGTGTATGCACGGTATCCCGCCCTCGCCCGCGAAGGTGTTGGCGTCGGTAATGCTGCTGCTGTACTCGAAGCAAGGCTTCACCCCCATCACCTCTGTGTACGCGTCCTCGAAGACCCGGAACAGCGGCTCGTTCCTATCCATGACGTAGGAAGCGTAATACGGCGGCTTGATCTCAACATCCACCTCGGCCTCCAAACCCAGAGACCCCACCAGCTCCTCCATGTCCCTGATCACCGACTCCTTCGTCTCCCCGGGGACGGTGAGCCTGTTGACCTCCAACCTACAGTATGCCGGCACCACGACGCTGTACCTCTCGTAGCCTCCCTCTATCTTCAGCGTCGAGTAGTTACCCTTGAAACGTGGGTGCTCAGGAATCCTGAGCTTGCTCAGGTTGGCGAGGATGACGCCCGCCTGCTCGACGGCGTTGACCCCGAGCTCGGGGCTGAAACCGTGGGCCGCCCTGCCCCTGACGTGGATGTTGTAGAGTATCTTTCCCGTGATGCCTAGGGCGGTGGGCCTCTGCTCGTCAGCCATGTAGGGCTCAGCGAGGACGATGGCGTCCACCTTCCCGTAATCCGTTTTCAGCATCGCCTTGGCTCCCTCGCCGTACGCCTCCTCGTCGATGACGCCGCTGAAGCTGAGCTCCCCCTGGAACTCGTGCCCAGACTCGACGTAGGCCCGTATCGTGTTGAGTATGCACGCGATGCCGCCCTTCATGTCGTTGGAGCCCAAGCCTATGATCTTGTTCCCGTCCATCACAGGCTCGAAGGGGTCCGTGTCCCAGCCTTCCACGACCGGAACCGTGTCGAGGTGCCCGTTGAAGTTCATCCTCTTCCCTGGCCTCGCCCCCTCCAGCCTCGCGTATATGTTCGGCCTACCGGGCTGCACCTCATGCAGCTCCGTCTCTAGTCCAAGCGAGTGCAGCTCGTCCTGAAGATAATGGGCAAGCTCCTTTTCGTCCCCCACCACCGATGGTATCCTTATCATCTCGTTGAGCTTCTCGACTGCGTAGCCGTCGTCGAGCTCTTTGAAGACGTCTTCAATCATGGCAGACAAACAGAGATGGGGCGGTAATCTATATGGTTTCCCATCGCCGGCGGCTAGCTCAGCGTCTTGAGCTGAGAGCTGTACATGTCCACGATCTCCTGGACCGTGGTGGCCTCCTCAGCCGACTTGTCCTCCCGCCAACGGGTGAACCTGGGGAACCTGATGGCCAGCCCAGAGCCCTCCCTGATCTCGTCGAAGGCCGCCGTGTGCAGCGGGCTCAACGTGATCTCGTCGCCGAGCACCTCCATGACGACGGCTGGCTCAAACCATACCTCGGCCTCCATCAGCGACTTCACGCGCGCGTGCCTGTGACTCAACCTGTGGGGCTCAAGCATCCCTGGTATCTGCGCCAGGTTCTTATCTGTAAAGCCCGAACCGACCTTGCACACCGTCTTATATACGTCAGACTCGGGGTCGTACGCGGCCACTAGGAGGGCGCCGTAGCTTCCCGCCCGGCGGCCCCGGCCGTAGAACGCTCCCACGACAACCAAGTCGACGTGATCCTGCATCTTGCTCTGGTAGCTTCGTTTAAGCTTCACCCAGAGCCAAGACCTTGCGCCCGCCCTGTAGACGCTGTCCTCCCCGGTGGACTTGACGAGGAGTCCCTCGGTGCCGTCCGCTATGCTCTGCTGGAAGAACCTGTCCAACGCCTCGGGGTCGGAGGTGACGAGGCGCTCAACTAGCTTGTAGTCGTCCTTCTGCTCGGTTATGCTCTCCAACGCGTCGATTCTCTCGGGGTAAGGCTCCAGGGTTAGGTCCCTGCCGTCGGCGTAGAGGCAGTCGAACAGGTACACCCTGACGGGTATCTTCTCCATCATCTCCTCTATGCCGTACTTGCGCCGCCGCTGCATCAACGTCTGGAAGGGACGATCCTCGCCCGTGTCCGGGTCGTAAGCCACTGCCTCGCCCTCGACGATGGCGTCCTCGGCGTTTATCTGGGTCTTGGTCAGCTGGACCGCGTCGGGGTACATGTAGGTGATGTTCTCCAGGCGCCTGCTGAAGATGTTGACCCTTTCTCCGTCCTTGTGTATCTGGAACCGCTCGCCGTCAAGCTTGTACTCGGCGCTGCAATGGCCTTCAAGCTTCTCGATGATCTCCTCAGCCGTGGAGAGCCTCTGGGCCGCCATGACCCTTATCGGGGAGCCCACCCTGACGTGGAAGTTCTCGATGGCCTCTAGCCCCTCCTCCTCGAGGGTCCTGGCAACCAAGCCGAGGTCGCTGCTGAGGTTGTACGCCCGCTCCAAGACGCCCCGTTTCTCCTTGGAGCCTGTGTGGGCCTGGGACAGGGCGTCCAGTATTGTCATGTCGCCGATGCCCAGCCTGAGCTTCCCCACCACCATCCTGGCGAGGTACCGGGCGCCTAGGGGGGAAGAGTCTGCGAGGAGGCTTCCCAGGTCGTCCATCTTCTGCTTGGAGCTGCCCTGCCCCATGCGTCTAGCGATCCTGTCCAGCCCGCTGTAAATGTCGGTGACTGTGAGGTTACGCTGGAAGAAGCTGCCCTGCGTCTTGCCTCTGAGAGCCTTCTCCGCCGTCAGCCCGATGTCGCCCAGCTCTGAGACGAGCTGCTCTACCTTCGCCTTCTTGAGCCCAGTGACCTTGGTGAGGGTCTCGACAACCATCTTCTCGGCCATCCCGATCTCGGGCTCCCCCTTCCAGTCGGGGTGTATCTTGCCCTGAGTCAGGTAGACTATCTCGTCTACCTCGTCCGCCGTGGCCTCCTTGAAGAGGCCCGTGAGGATGTCCGTCATCTCCAGACGCTTGGTAGTCGACTCCAGCTTGGCGTAGTACTCGACAAGGGTATCGTAGAGCATCTCTGAACAGATACCTTTCGGTGGATCACGTATTTATACGGTGTAGCTACCCGCGTCCTTTTCCTTAATGGCGTTGTACTCGTTCAGCGCCTCAATCAGACAGTACTCGCCCAGCTTCTCGGTGAAGAGGCTGAACACGTACTCGGTGCCCTTGCTCACCTCGATACAGGTCAGGAGGTTGGGCGGGAAGAAGTCGTTCCTCAGCCTCGACCAGAGCCGGTCCAGCTTGGAGTACTTCATGTGCCGCATGACCACGTAGCCCCTGTAGTGGGTGACCATCTCCACGTACTGCACGGCCCAGAGGCTTGCCAGGTCGCCGTAGTCCTTGATGGCGGGGGAGCCTCCCTCCTCCATGATTATGCTCAGGCTCTTCTCCAGCTTGTCCTCGTGCCTGTCCAAGATGTGGCTCCGTGTGGCCACGAGAAGCCTGTTTCCGCCCATGTGGTCGTCGGCGTGGAAAACCTCGTGGATGGCGCTGTACATGGTGAGGGTCTCGACGAAGTCCGGCATATCCAGGGGGTGATCCGATTTTGGGAGACGCTTGTCAAGTATTATGGTGGCCGGAGGCAGGAACGAGCCGTACTCCATGGAGTTCCTGTTGCCACGTCTAGCGTTCATGGTCAAGGCCTTGAAGGAGCCTCTGCTGAGCATGCTCCTCGTCCTCGAGATGTTGGGAGCAACGGGCAGTCTGAGCTGACTCTGAGCCTTGGAGATCATGTCGAGTGAGTCTTGAACGATCCGGTGGACGTCACCGTCGGTCAGATCTCTCCTCAGAGTCACTACATATCTACAATTCTCCGGTCGCCTGAAATAAAAACAACGTGGTTCAATGTTCCACAAGTATTGACGACTATTCTAGGGTCTGAGACCTGTTCATCCAGACGCTATAAATCATGTCAGCGACTACGGTAAAACATCAACTGTGTTAACCGTTATATAGAGTTGCAGAGCCCTATCTGGTGATATCCATGAAGTTTGGCGCTCAGACAGAGTACGGCAAGCTCCGCAAGGTGTTGATGCACCGCCCCGGGGAGGGCATGAGGGTGGTCACGGCCAGCAACAAAGATGACTACCTCTTCAGGGACCCGGTCTACTGGAAGGCGTTCCAGGAGGAGCACGATACCTTCACGGACGCGTTGAAGGCCGAGGGGGTGGAGGTGGTCCTGCTCACCGACCTCCTAGAAGAGGGCCACTCACTGATCGCCGACGTCCTGCCGAACCTCGTCTACACCAGGGACGTGGCCATGGTGAACAACCTGGGCGCCAACATACTCAGGATGACTTACCCTGCGCGGTTCGTGGAGCCCACGCTGATGGAGAAGGCGTTCAGCAAGCTGGGCATACCCATCGCCCACCGGGTGACGCCCCCTGGATTGGTGGAGGGAGGCGACTTCGTCTGGTTCAACGACAAGACCCTGATGATGGGCTTCGGCACAAGGAGCAACGAGCACGGCGTGTATCAGATGCGGGACAGCATGCTCGGGAGATGCGTGAAGGAGTTCGTTGCTCAGCCGCTCCCCAGCTGGAGGGTGCACCTCGACGGCGCCCTCATGATGATGGCCCCCGACCTGGCCCTGTTCTACCCAGGCGCTCTGAAGCTGTTCCCCGCATACGTGTACAGCGAGGACGGCGTCGAGCTCATGTGGC
>CAZCKR010000018.1:6671-9491 GCA_964499305.1 uncultured Candidatus Bathyarchaeia archaeon
CTGAAGCTGTTCCCCGCATACGTGTACAGCGAGGACGGCGTCGAGCTCATGTGGCTGGAGGACTTCCTCGCCGACCGGGGCGTCGAACTCATCCACTGCAACGACACAGAGATCAGGGTCTTCGGCACCAACATCGTCGGCCTCGGCGACGGGAAGTGCATCAGCTACGAGTGGAACGAGCGGATTATACCTTTGCTGGAGGACCGCGGCTTCGACGTCATAAAGACACCGGGCAGCCAGCTTAGCGTAGGCGGCGGCGGGCCCCACTGCATGACGTGCCCCATACTGAGGGATTGACATGGATCTAGAGGCAGAGCTAGAGAAGCTGGGGCTTTGGCACCGCTTCACAGACAAGGCCGAGACGGTGCACACCGCCGACGCCTCCGAGGCCACAGGGATACCGCTCCACAGGATCACCAAGAACCTTGTATCCGAGACCAACACGGGGGAGCGCGTGCTCCTCGTGGTCCCGGGGGACAGGCGGGTGGACCTGAAGGAGGCGGCGAAGGCTCTGGGCGTTGCCAACGTGAAGCTGTTCCCCTTCAGCGAGGCCCACAAGGTAAGCGGCTACCCGCCGGGGGGCACCCCCACGGTCGGCTTGAAGATGAAGCTGCGGACAGTCATAGACGCCGAGACGGCGGCGATGAAGACCTTCTACTGCGGAGGCGGGTCGAGGGACAGGCTGCTGGAGCTTCGGAGCGACGAAGTCAGAAGGGCCACGGGCGCCGTGGTGGCCTCAATCACGAGGTAGACTTACCCCGTACGCCGCCTTTTCGCCGTCGAAATAGACCCCGTCGGAGCCGAGGCCGAACCTTCCCTCGGCTATCAGCTGGACCGTCAGCGGGTAGATGACCCAGTCGCCTCTCTCCTTGAGCCGCGTCTGATGCTCGCCGACCACCCGTTTCCTGAGGGCCTTTTCCTCCGCTAGCTGCTTCAGCGTGACGCTTGGAGGCAGCTTGACGGGTAGGGGCTCGCTCAGCACGAGTATCTCGCCGTGGTCCACCTTCTCCCGGACGATGTGGGTTGTTGCCCTAAGCTTCTTCTCCCCGGCCAGTATGGCGTCCTCGACCACGTGTATGCCCACGTACTTGCGTTCAGAGCCCTCCATTATGGTGAGGTCGGCGGGGTGGACGTTGATTATCCTGCCCGAGTACTCCTCCAGGATGGGCGGGGTCATGATGGTCATGTACCCTGCGTTGCAGATGAGGCCCAGGTCGTAGGGCGCTATCTTCTCCAGCACCCGTTCATCGAACTCGGGTCTTACGCTGAGGTCCCTCCGGGGGACGCCCTTCTCCTCGTAGAAGTCCCTGATGTCCTCGCACTCGTACCCTACGCCATACTCCATCGCCATGTCCTTGGCCCTGCACATCTTGTCGCCGCTCTTCTTGGTCCTCGAGTCCCTGACGTCGCTGAACATGAGGACGACGTCGTAGAGGCTGTCGGGCTCCAGGCTCCTCTCGATGATCCTTCGCGCGTTGGTGCCTGAGCCGCTGGCGAAGCAGGCGACTCGCATCCTGCCCTTCGCCGGGTCATGTATCGGCTTAGGGTTCATGTGTGGTTCTCCTCTCCTTCAGGTTATAAGAGTGTCTGACATGGAAGACTGTTCACTTTCACCGATCTCTATCCATGAAACCGATCCGTTTCACTTAAAAGCCTGAAGCCCATGTCGAGCCCGAGAAACATGGCACAGGAACAGGTATACGAGGCTACAACGGAGACGCCCGAGGAGGACGAGGACGACGGGGCGCTCACCGTCTGCAAGAACTGTGAACACGTGGTACCCAAGACGATGCTCTGCCTCTACTGCGGCTCCCCGATACTCTTCAAGATGCCTAAGAACCTTGAGAAATAGGCTCTGAAGCCTTCCCCTAGGATATTAGGTCGTTTATTATTGCCGATATGCGTTTCAACGACTTCTCGGATGAGTCGATGAACTCAACCCTGCTCAGCTTGTATCCCTTGTAGCTCTTCAGCTTCGCTTCGTCTCCGCAGATCACTATTATGGGGGTTTCGATCTTCCACCTCACCATCTCCAGGAGTATCAGCTTCGGGTCGATGTCGTTGATTTCCGTGTCCAGTATGATGGCGTCGTGTTCTCTGCGGAGCTCCCTGAGGCCCAGCCTTCCGGTGAAGGCGTGGCGGACCTCCACGTTTTGCAGCCGGGTTCTCTCAAGCCTCTCCAGTATTTTGGCCGCCGTCTCCTCGCTCTGCTCTATGAGGAGGATCGATGTTTCTTTTCTTCGCACGATCTCCCGCTCGACGCGCAAGGGTTTCTTCTCGACGGGTTTGGGCTTCTTCTCTTTCTTCTCGTTCTTCGAGAAAAGGCCGCCGAAGAGACCCTTCTTCTCCTGTTTGGGTCCCTCCTCTTCAACCGCGGGTTCAGGGGACGTCCCTATGTCTTCCTCTTCTATTCCATCCGGCTCTTGTTCCGGTTCCTGCGTCTCACTGGTTTCCGTGTACTCTAACTGAAAATCCTCGGCCTCGCCTTCCTCGACAACCGGCTCTTCGGGGACACGCATCGACTCTGGTTCTTCGTGCTCTGGCTCCTCCGCGATAACAGGCTGTTCCGGCTCCTCCTCGAAAGGCGTCTCCTCAAGCCTCTCAAGCTGTTTTATCTTAGCTTTTGTTGTCTCATCAGGTGTAATTATTTCCTCTTCTACGGCTCCGGAGTGCACCGCTTCTTGGCGTGCCTCCCTCATTGAAGCCAACTTCTCCGGGTCGATCATCTCGTACCCTTTTGGGTTCTCGAAGCAGATGTCTTCGCTATGGAACTTCGTCTTACACTTGACGCAGTTATAGGTGACAGACGGCTTTCCGGAG
>CAZCKR010000018.1:9591-14010 GCA_964499305.1 uncultured Candidatus Bathyarchaeia archaeon
ATGGAACTTCGTCTTACACTTGACGCAGTTATAGGTGACAGACGGCTTTCCGGAGACCGAGCCGCAGTCATCGCACTCGTACATGGACTCGGCCATCGTGAAGCCCGCGTCGTCCTCGGCGTCAGGGTCATGGTGCTCGGCCGCGTCGTAGACGGCGCCGCACAGCGGGCAACGGCACTCTATGCCGTCGAAGTAGTCCTCGGCGTAGCCCGTGTAGCCGCAGGCTCTATGCTTAACGACCTCCTTCTTCGTGAGCTTCATGGACCCGCATCTTGGGCAGGACAGTACTATCATCACGACCGGGCTGTAGCAGCTTGGGCACATGGCGACCGTGCCGTAGTTCATCTTAGTGACGTATCCCTTCTGGGCTAAGGACTCAAGCAGCACCCCCATCTGATCGCTGTCATAGTAAGTAAGCAGGGACGCGAGCTCGCCGTAGGTTATGCCGTCGGGCGTGAACTTGGGTAGGACCCTCTTGATGTTGAGGTCCTTCATCTGCTGGAGGAAGAACTCCTCCTCATGGTTCAAACGGGCAACCGGTTTACCTTCTGACACCTGCGTGCTCTCGGATTCGTCCTCGAAGATACCCAGAAACGTGGAAATATCTGACACCTATCGCCGTTGCTGAGACAGAGTCGTTCTAGTAAATTTATATTAGAAACGGATTCATGAAACAGAACACTGGTTCATGTTTCCCGCAAGCACGGCATCGACCAGCAAGTCTTACAAGCGCGGAAAGCATGTATTTTCCATGTCTAAACCGGGTAAAGTTTTCATCTCCATCGACATGGAGGGCATAAGCGGGATAGTCGCTTGGCCCGAGGTTGATAGGAACAACAGCGAGTACGCTTTCGCGAGGAAGCTCATGGTGGGAGACCTCAACGCGGCCGTGGAGGGTGCGCTGGCGGCGGGGGCTAAGGAGATAGTGGTCTCGGACGCCCACGGCGGCATGCGGAACATGAGGCCGGAGGACGTCCACGAGGCGGCGTACCTCGTCAGGGGCAGTCCGAAGCCTAACAGCATGATGGAGGGCATAGATGACAGCTTCGACGCCGCACTCTACGTGGGATACCACAGCATGAAGGGCACGGAGAAAGGCGTCATGTGTCACACCATATCAGGGAGCGCCGTCGACGGTGTTTACATCAACGGACGGGAGACCGGGGAGTTCGGGCTGAACTCCGCGTTGGCTGGCTTCTACGGTGTCCCGTCGGTGTTCCTCGCCGGCGACTACGCGGCCACCAAGGAGGCCGAGGTTTTCGTGCCCGGGATCACCACGGCGGCCGTCAAGTGGGCGGTGGGCAGGTACTCCGCGAAGTGCCTGCACCCCAAAGAGTCTGGGAAACTCATAACCGCGAAGGTGAAGGAGGCGCTGTCGAAGCCGTTCCCTGAGCCGAGGCGCGTGGAGGAGCCCGTCGAGGTCAAGCTGAGGTTCACGTCCTCGACCATGTGCGACATAGTTTCGCTGATTCCCAGCTTCAAGCGTGTTGACGGCCGCACCATGAGGGGCGAGTATGTTGACTACCAGACGGCCATAAACGCGCTCAGGGCGGGAATCTATCTCGGGGGAGCCGCCGAGAGAAGGTAGGCTTCTTTCATCACCTTTTTTAGCTATGGCGCCGCGAGAACATTAGGAATGTCAGGCCTATCCAGAAAATACGTGTTACCGGCGATCGTCGTGTTGCTCGTCAGCGCGGCTGCTTCGTACATGTACTTCAGCCGCGGTGACGACTCGGTGACGTATGAGGAAGGAATCACGGCAGGCTACCTAGTCACAGACATGGAGATACCTTTGTTGGACGGCGGAGCCGTCAGGTTCAGCGACCACGAGGGTAAGGTACTGGTAGTGGACTTCATGGCGCCATGGTGTCCGCCTTGCAAGGAGCAGTTCAAGGTGCTTAAGAAGCTGAACGAGTTCCCAGACGTCGAAATAATTACCATTAACATAGATTCAGGGTACAACAGCAGCTACCTCAGACAGTTCGCGGAGGCCGAGGGAGTTACGTGGAGCTTAGGCACATCGACCGAGGCGGCGCGGACATACCAGACGAACGCCATTCCAACCATACTGTTTGTGGACGAGGAGGGAGTCATCCGGTACCGGGGCTTCTTCACGACTCTAAACAAATTTGAGGAACTACTGCAGAGTTATGGCTGATGGACATGGAGTTGGCCAGCCTAGGCGTAGCCTTCACCGCGGGGATGCTCGCCGTGCTGGCGCCCTGCGCGCTGCCCATGCTTCCGTCTTACGTCGCGTACTACATGAACCTCGACGAGGACGAGAGGAGCCTCGGAGCGTCCCTCGGCTTCGCGTTCACCGTAGTAACAGGGTTCCTCGTCGTCTTCATGATCATCGGGCTCCTCCCCTCGTTCGCGTTGAACCAGGTGTCGTCGAGGCTCGAATACGTTGCACCGTTCATCGGGGCGCTGCTGGTGCTAATCGGGTTGGCGTCCGGGTTCAGCGACGTTTTCGACAGGATGCCGGCTGTCAACGTCTCTGCACCCCAGAGGGCGGGGTACAGGAGCTTCTTCCTTTACGGCGTGGGCTACGGCGCGGCGTCCCTCGCCTGCAGCCTACCCGTCTTCATACTGCTTGTTCTCCAGTCGTCGACAGCGGGCGGCCCCCTCGGCGTCTTCACGGCGTTTCTAGCGTACGGGCTCGGCGCCTCAGCCGTGATAGTGCCTCTCACGCTGGCCCTGACCTACTCGAAGGACTACGTGCATCAGCGGCTCGTCTGGCTGCTTCCACGGATCAAGAAGATAAACGCGGCGATGCTGATCCTGGTGGGGCTGTACATGATTATCAGTTATTTCCTCTAATGGCCTTGAACTCGTCTTTGTTTAACTCGATGAACTGCTGGATCAGGTTCCTCACCATCTCCTGGTTGTCCTGGGCCTTCATCTTGGATAGAACAGTGTCCAGCGTGGCGTCGATGATGTCCCTCTGGAGCGCCAACGCTAGCACCAGGAACCTGCCGTCGTCCTCGCCCACGGCCTTGTACATCGCCTCCAGCATCTCTCGGTAAGTCTGGATGAACGGCGATTCACCGGGTTCCTCATCGACCACTCTTATGACCGAGATTGATGTGTTCGACGTAGGTTAAAATTATTGTCTTGAAGCGAGGATGCCCCCTATCATGATCAGTGGGGCGCCGACTACTTCCTCCAGCCTCTTCCCTCCTGCAGATATCTCTTTGAGGAGGATCATTCCGAAGTGGTTGCTTCGCTCTAAAACATCTGATGGTTAAGCTGATCGAGACCTTGACGGGGAACAACTAACCCCCTTTTTTATATTGTGACATACGATCACAAAGCATGTCTTCCCACGGTGGCACGCTTCTTGTGAGACGAGAGAAGAACAACGCGGCGCGTCCCGTTCTGCCCAAGGTGGACTACCACTGCCACATCAGCATAACCGAGTACAGCGACCCCGCCAACCCCACCGTCGTCACAGTCAGCCTGGAGGAGTTTCAGGCTGACCTCCAAGAGGCGGGCATCGACAAAGCCGTGGTCCTCAGCGACAGACGCACAAGCCCCGAGCAGGTCTCCGCCTTCGTGGCCCAGGACCCGGAGCGCTTCATAGGGTTCGGGTACGTGAACCCCACGCTGCACGGCGCCGCGGAGGAGGTGCTCAGGCAGAGAAGCGAGCTGGGGCTCCACGGCCTGAAGCTGTACCCGTGCAGCGACGGCTATGCGCCCGATGACACCCACGCCTTCAAGGTCTACGAGGCGGCGTCAGGCATGGGTATGCCGGTAATGTTCCACCACGCCGGCATGCCCAACGCCTACGACTACATGAAGCACACAGACCCCGCTCAGATCGACGTGGTAGCCCAGTGCTTCCCGGAGCTCAGGATAGTGCTCGCCCACCTGGGCTACCCACGCGTCGAGGAGACCCTCTACGTCTGCAGGAAGCACAGGAACGTGTGGTGCGACATCAGCTGGCCCTACGGCGACGTCAACCACCCCAGCTTCCTCTACATGCTTTGGAGGGACCTCCTGGTGGCGCTGAACCTCGGCGTCATCGACAGGATGGTGTTCGGCACCGACTACCCCGGCGTCAGGCAGCGGCCCTACGTGGACATGCTCATGAGCCTGAACAGGTACGCCGCCCACGAGGACCTCAGGATACCGCTGGACAAGATATCTGCTATGCTGGACAGGAACGTCCAGCCTCTACTTCCTTAGGCAGCCCTCGACGACGTAGGGAATCTCCTCTACGAGGTCCTCCGGCAGGATGTGGTATCCCTTCTCCTTGTATACCTTGTCCCCGGCGGCGCCGTTGATGAACGCCGACGCGCAGGCCGCGATAAGGGGCTCAGCGCCCATGGCTATGTAGCCACCTGTCAGGCCTGTGAGAACGTCGCCGGTGCCCCCGACGGTCATGCCGGGGTTGCCGGTCCAGTTGTACCTAGTGAC
>CAZCKR010000018.1:14110-17266 GCA_964499305.1 uncultured Candidatus Bathyarchaeia archaeon
CTTCTCCTGGATGATCTCATGTAGTCGCGTGTAGGCTTCGACGGTCTTCTCGTGCTGCCCCAGGCCCGGCCCCACGGCCACGGCGTCCACTTTGTCGAGGAACGGTTTGACCATCTCCAGGTTCTTTGGGGTGAGGCGTTTTCCGTCGAGCTTCACAGTTATGAGGCTAGGGCTGAACCCGGCCACCGCCTGGGCGGCTGTCTCTGGGACCGCGACGTAGACGAGGTCGCAGCCGGCGGCGTACGCCGCCATCGCGGTGAGCGCGGGGGCGCCCGAGTAGGTCTCGCTGCCCCCCACAACGAGTAGGCTGCCGTGCATGCCCTTGTGGCTGTCCGCCCCCCTCCTCGGGTGAACCATGGCCACGTCCCCCGGCCCGGTGTAGAGCTCCGCCTCCGGGGGGATGCCTATGGGGGCGACCATGAGCTCCCCCGCCTGCCCAGGCTTACCCTCGTACCCCTTCTTCGGCTTATGGAAGGTGACGGTGAGGTCGGCCTGCACGCACTCCCCGTGGGCGACACCGGTGTCGGCGACCAGCCCGGTCGGTACGTCTATGGCTATCCTGTACGCCTCGGCGCGGTTCATCGCCTGGACCATCTGTAGATACGGCGGCCGCAGAGCCCCACGCATGCTTGTCCCTATCAAACCGTCTACGATGGCGTCGGCCTTGATCTCGGGTATGAGGGACGAGTCCTTGATGACGGTGAGAGCGACGCTGGAGCTCATTTTCCTGACTGCCTCGTAGTTGACACGAGTGTTCTCCAGCGTGATGCCCGCGGGGTCTCCGAGGACGAGCACCTCTACGTCGTAGCCCATGCCCGCGAGGTGGCGGGCGGCCACGAAGCCGTCGCCGCCGTTGCCGCTGAGCCCCGACGCGACGACTATCCTGGAGCCCGGTTTGAGGCGCTTCGCCGTCTCGTCGGCCACGGATTTGCCCGCCGTCTCCATGAGCATCTGCGTCGAGACGCCGAGATACTCCGAGTTCATCTCCACGGCGATCATCTCGGAGACGGTGAGGTACTCACCCAGTATCACCATTCACAATCACATGCCTTTCTTTACTACTGTCTCTACGATCTGAGATATTATATTTAGTCTCCACCTATTGGTAATTATGAAAATTCTATTCATAGCCGGGAGATGGGCCCAGAACATCGAAGAATCGAAGAACTATCAGGCGCTGGCAGAGAAGGCCGAGGTCGATCTGACGAGCGAGGAGGATCAGGGTGTCCTGGCCGCGAAAGCCGAGGACGTGGACGTCATCATCACGGGGGCTCCCGTGTCCGCGGAGATGATCAACCGGGCGAAGCGGCTCAAGATGATCCAGACGACGAGCGTCGGGTACGACCGCATAGACGTGGACGCCGCGGCCGCCAACGGGGTCATCATCTGCAACGTAGCGGAGGCGAACGCGAACAGCGTGGCTGAGCTGGTTTTCGGACTCATACTGGACGTGGCGAGGAGGATATCCGCCCACGACCGTCTGCTCAGGGACGGGGGCTGGGCCAGGTATCACGTCGAGAGGCAGGTAGAGATCCGGGGGAGCACCCTGGGCATCATCGGCCTCGGAGCCATCGGGAGCCGGGTAGCCCAGATCGGGAAGAGCGCGTTCAACATGAGGATACTCGCGTGCGACCCCTACATCATACCCGACCGAGCCGAGCAGTTCGGGGGCAGGCTCGTGGACATGGAGACCCTGCTGAAGGAGTCCGACGTGGTGACGACGCATACACCTCTTAACGAGGAGACGAGGCACCTCATAGGTGAACGCGAGCTCAGCCTGATGAAGCCCACGGCCATACTCATCAACACGTCGAGGGGGCCGGTGGTGGACGAGAAAGCCCTCATCAAGGCGTTGAAGCAGGGGAAGATAAGCGGCGCCGGCCTCGACGTCTTCGAGATCGAGCCCCTAGAGAAAGACAGCCCCCTCAGGAGCCTCGACAACGTCGTGATGACCCCCCACATAGGCTCGACCCCCGGGGCCCTCAGCTACATGGTCGAGGTCGCCATCGACAACGTGATGCGGGTGGTTGAGGGGAAGGAGCCTTTCAGGATCAAGACTCCTGACACCTACTACGCCAGCGAGAAATGGAAGGAATAACCCCTCCCTTTCTCATTTAGAGCTTTCTCAGCTTCTCGGAAAGAGTGGCCTGTAGTCTGAGGCTTTCGCCAGGAGCCCCCGCTGTTCCTCAAGCTCCATGGGGCTGAAGTTCTCAGCTACCTCGATCTGCATCCTCGCTATCTCCATGTCCGATGAGGTGGCGGCAGTCGTCACCGGCTGCGAGAGGGTGAACCTGAGGGCCTCCTCGATCTCATCGCGGGCGGTGAAGGGCTGATACCATGTGTTCCGGGTCCGTTCCTCCGTGGGATAAGGCCCCTTGGCTATGGATTTCATGGCTATCACCCCGATGTTCCTCTCCCTGGCCTTCTCGAGGACGGGCTCATAGTCGTTCCGTGGCTCAGGGTGAGCGCGGAGGACATAGTTCACTGGGAGCAGGACCGTGTCAAAGTCATGGAGTTCGAAGGCCTTGAGGATGTTCACGGGGTTGTGGCTCGTGATCCCTATGTGGTTGATCAGACCCTCCTCCTTCGCCTCCTTGAACGCCTGCAGTGCCCCATCCTTCCCCACGACCGTCGCCAGGTCCCCGGGGGTGTCGAGGCCGTGGAACTGGTAGAGGTCGAAATAGTCGGTCTGCAGGCGTTCAAGGCTCCGCCGCAGCTCCTCCGCGGCCTCCTTCTTGGTCCTCTTCCCCGTCTTGCAGCCGAGGAAGACGTCGTCCCGGTACTCCTTCACCCATTTGCCGAGCCTCACCTCGGCGTCACCGTAGGTGGGGGCGACGTCGATGTGGTTCACGCCGCCGTCCAGAGCGTGTTTCACGAAGGCGTCTCCCTTCTCCCGCTCTACAGGGTAGATGAAGACGGCGCCTCCCAGAGAGACGATGGAGCTCCTGTGGTTTGTCTTGCCTAGAACTCTTCGTTCCATCAGGGTTTACTATGGACGTGATTTTAAATAAACTCTGCGCGTATCCCCTTAGAATCCTGTTTTATACTCTCTGTTACGATAATATTCTAATTATTCTTCAGTCGGGTTCTCCGGTTATAAGCCTCACGCAAGCTCGGAGACAGAGTCCACCACGGCGTCTGCCCCCGCGTCGAGCA
>CAZCKR010000018.1:17366-21592 GCA_964499305.1 uncultured Candidatus Bathyarchaeia archaeon
GAGCGCCTCTCTGGCGCCGGGGAAGAACCGGGGAGTGTAGCTCCGTCTCTGGATCTCGTCGGCCTCGTCGTAGATGGCCTTGGAAAGCTCGCGGGCCCTGTGCCAGGGGTGGCCGTGGAGGTATAGGGCGACCGCCGCTACTGTGAGGTCTTCCCTGCGCGGCGCCTTGCTCAGGGGACCGTTCATGTCGACTAGGAGGCTCTCCGGGTCCACTCCCTCGAGGCGGGCCCAGGTCTCCGCCGCCTCTTTGCTGACGTTTCTGGTCATGGCTTTCATCCTGCTCTCGGCGAGCCGCCTGTACCTAGCCCTGTCGTCGACCAGGGTCCCGTCCAGGTCGAAGAGGACGAGTTCAGCGTCCAGTTCCTCGTAGTTGATTCTTAGCGTCGGCAACCCTGCTCAGTCCTTACACCCCTAGGAGTCGTTGCTTCTGGTAACTTTTAAATCCCCTAAAACTCAATCTATCATGGTGCAGATTTTGGCCACGGCGTTCGTCCTGATTAACGCGGAGATCGGGGCAGAGAGCGAGGTACTGAAGGGGCTGAAGGAGATCGGAGAGGTCAAGGAGGCCCACATGGTGTACGGAGTCTACGACATCATCGCCCGCATCGAGACGGATACGATGCAGGAGCTCAAGGACATCATAAGCTGGAAGATCCGTCGCCTCGACAAGGTGCGAAGCACTCTAACCATGATCGTAGTCTAACCCCCCATCCTATTTTTAGCAACCTTTTTACAATCCAGCCCATAGCAGTGTTCGAACCCAGTTGAGGCTCCACATCGGCCTGGACGACACCGACAGCCCCGAGGGCGGGTGCACCACCTACGTGGCGGCGTTGCTAGCGGAGCGTCTGCTGGCGCTGGGGGCCCGGTTCATCGACTACCCCGTCCTGCTCAGGCTGAACCCAAACACGCCTTGGAAGACCAGGGGGAACGCCGCGGTGTGCCTCAGGGTCGAGGTCGACGAGAGGCAGGAGGACGAGGCGATAAAACGTACACTGGAGCTCGTGGAGCAGCACGGGCGGTTCGGGTGCGAGAACACGAACCCGGGGGCAGTGTTCCACTTCGGTGAGGTGCCGGAGGAAGTAGCAGGCTTCTCGGAGAAGGTTGTCAGGCAGATAGTCGCGAGAGAGGAAGCCGATGAACTCATCAGGGATCACGGGATGCACGCCTTCGCGTGGAAGAACGGCAGGGGCATCATCGGGGCCCTCGCGGCGATTGGAGGAACCCTCCAAGGTGACCACACCTACGAGCTTATCACCTACCGCACACCGG
Source organism: uncultured Candidatus Bathyarchaeia archaeon (assembly GCA_964499305.1). Taxonomy (GTDB): domain Archaea; phylum Thermoproteota; class Bathyarchaeia; order TCS64; family TCS64; genus RBG-16-57-9. Next base: position 18,639 of record CAZCKR010000018.1, read on the forward strand.
AAAACTGGGGCTCCCCGCGGAGAGTGGACGCGTCGTCCGTGAGGAGGATGGACGAGGCCACCAGAGGCAGCACGTTCAACAACGTAGACGAGAAGGGGAAGCCGCTAATAACGCCGCACGGACCTGACCCGGTTCTCTACGGCGTCAGAGGCGAATCCCCCGAGGCCGTCTACGAAGCCTTCAACGTGGTCGAGGAGCTGGAGCCTGTGGAGCGGTGGATGATCTACAGGAGCAACCAGGGAACAGACGCCCACTTCGCGTCCACGGCGCCGATAAGCAGCCTCACGCCGTACAACCCCGCGATAATCATGGGAGCCGTAGCGTCGAAACCGGAGACCATCACGGGGAGCCACGTCATCTTCAAGGTAAGGGACGGCTCAGGCGAGGCAGACTGCGCCGCCTACGAGCCCACGGGGAGCTTCAGGCACGTCGTCCGGCGGCTCATACCAGGCGACGAGGTCAAGGTCTACGGCGGCGTCCGCCCCATGAACCCCGGGCTCACACTGAACACGGAGAAGCTGGAGGTGCTGCGCCTAGCTGAGAAAGTCAAGTTAAAGAACCCTAGATGCCCGGAGTGCGGCGGCGGAACAGAGTCCATGGGCTCCGGGCAGGGTTACAGGTGCAAGAAGTGCGGTTACAGGGAGGGAGAACTGGAGAAGATGCGAGTCGTCCAGCCTAGAGAGCTTAGACCCGGCGTGTATCTGCCTGACAGGGACGCGCACAGGCATCTGACGAAGCCGTTGACACGGTACGGCAGGGAGAGGGACTACGTTCCTGGGGCCCTCTTCGAGCCTTGGATAGGCTTCCCCGCCCACAGGGAATAAGTACCTTAAACGCCATCTTCATAGCATGAAGAAGTCTCTTCCAGAGGGCAAGTTCATGCAGGGCGGGCCTCCCACGTCGGTGGTGCTGGCCACGTGCGTGGACTCAGATGGTAACCCCAACATCATAACGCTGGGCATGTTCATGTACATCAGCCAGAGGCCGCCGCAGGTCTGCATAGGCGTGGCCCCGCCCCGGTACAGCCACGACCTCATCGTGGAGCAGGGCGAGTTCGCCGTCAACGTCCCCACCACGGAGATCATAGAGGAGATGCACAGGTGCGGCGTCGTCAGCGGCCGCGAAGTACACAAGTTCGAGGACACCGGGCTCACGCCCATCCCGGCGCAGAGGATCAAGCCGCCTCTCATCCAAGAGTGCTACGGGCACCTGGAGTGCAGGGTGGTCCAGACCCACACCTGCGGCGACCACACCCTCATCGTGGGCGAGGTGGTCGCCGGGAGCGCCGACGCGGACGTCCTGGACGAGGGCGGAAACCTCGTCCTCACCAGGGCGTGGCCGGTGATCCAGAAGAACTGGAACTACCACACGGTCAAGAAGCCTTGACCACCAGAAACCCCTTTAACTATTCCAGAGGATCGGTAACCATGTCTCCGAAGAAGGTCTTCACGGCCGAACAGGCCAAGAAGGTAGGCGAGAAGCTGGGCGTCGACTGGAGCAGGTTCGACGTGGAACAGTTCAGGGTCGGGATGGACGTGGAGCTGGAACACGGAAAGGTGGACCCCCACACTAACGTCACTGACGACGACCCCGTCAAGACCGGTAAGATAGCGTTGGCCCACCTGAACGAGTTCCCCGACTACTACACGAGGCTCCTGAAGCTGGAGCACGAAGCCGAGGCATACTGGGAGAACAAGAAGTAAATCTTCACTCATTTTTCATAGAAAAGAGGCTACTTTAGGCCCCACCAGTCGGCGATGTTGGCCTTCTCCACGATCTCGCAGCCCAGAATACTGGTGCCGATAGCTATTTGATGGTATCCAGAATCGGAAAGAGAGAATCAAGGAAGGGAACAGTGGACGTTATTTCCCGGTCATGACGTAGTCCACTATTTGTTCCGCGGTCATGCCGCCTAGGCCGAGACTCTCGGCGGAGGCCCCCTCGTTCCAGAAGTCTCTCTGTAGCACGATCTCCGCGAGGTCAACCATGGTGTCTATGGCTGGCGTCGGTATGTCGAACTGGTCCCCGAGGTCCGAGATGAAGACGTAGCCGTAGAGAAGGTCCTCTCCGAAAGCGGTCTTGGCGGCGAAGTCGTCCAGGCTGAGGCCGGGCCTCCAGCTGCGGTGGCTTGCGAAGGTGCTATAGACCTCGTACATGGTCTCACCCTTGACGCCGTACTGGCCGTACTCCATCTTGAGCACCTCTGGTTTTGGGAGCAGCTCCAGCCCCAGCGCCTTACCGACGGCGATCCTCTCCTTATCGATGAGATCCATCACGTGGGCAACCTTCGGCGTCATCAGCGTACCATAGAACTCGAGGTCCCCGCCAGTCTTCTCCCAGAGCCCGGTGTTGAGCAGCGCCGGGGCCACGTGTACCTGTAGGTTCGGGTTCGTCAGGCTCGTGTAGAGCACGTTTACAGCCGCCTCGCAGTTAGGGAAGAACTCCCTGACTGCCTTCATTAGCTCAGGCGTCTTGTCTCCCGGCATCGCCGCCGCCCAGAGGTGGGCCTTTACCCCGAAAACGTTCAGCACCCCAGGCGCCGTTGGTTTAACGAAGTACGGCAGGATGGCGCCCTCCCCTAGGACGGTGTCCTCTGGCGCGAGTCCGGTGAAGCCCTTGTATGTCCTGAGGGCCGCCAAGTAGGAAGACCAGTTCATTATCACCTGACCCGGCTCCATGTGCCTCGCCGCCTCGAGGATGAACCTCTCGGCTCCGTATGCCCTGATGGTTAAGAATATGGCGTCGGCGCCCGCCACGGCCTCCGCCATGTCGGTCGTCAATACATCTGGCTCCACTTTTCCCTCTAGGTTGCCATACGCTTCGATGGCCCCCTTCTCCTCGACCATCTTCAGATTCGCGCTGAACTCGGGGAAGTCGAAGAGGCTCACCTTGAAGCCCTTGAGTCCAAGATCAACGGCCATGGTCATGCCTCCGCTGCCACAGCCCAACACCGC